>JAZNVD010000001.1:0-8909 GCA_045592645.1 Candidatus Ornithomonoglobus sp.
TCGTCTTGCTTGAATAATTCCGAATTTTTTTGATGCAAAAAACTCATAAAGTAATTGATTTGTGTATTAATTACACTTCAAGAACTCACACTGTTCATTTTTCAATGTACAACCTGTCACCAACTGCGACAGCTATATTAGAATACCATAATGTTTTACGATTGTCAATAACTTTTTTCAAATTTTTTTCATAAATTTTCACTTTTGGGCAACTTGACAACCCCAAATTCATTTACGGCATATTCCTATATGTATTTTTACCATAAAACTATAAATTATTCACAAATTTCCCAAAAGAATACAGTACCCCGAAGGGTACTGCATCAACCAAACGCCCCGCAGCGGTCAAGTATAGTCAAAATTCGCATCATATCGTTGGTGAGCATAAGCTCCCCCTTTTCGTTTCCCTGCAGTTTGCCCGATTTTACTAATTTCATGACCGTGGGCTTGTAGGACTCATTCATATTACTGTCTATATAATTATAGTAGCCCGTTTTTATCTTTAGCTTGTCAATCTCTTTCTTAAGCTCCTCATACTGCGTCACATTAAGCACCTCGCTTTCGTTCTTTATAATGTCCCTGAAGTATGTCATCATCTCCGCCAGGGGGTAATACTTCCCGGGGCATCCCGTTGCACCTACCTGCTTATGTGCCTTAATACCGATTGAGGGGTATGCAAGCTTTACAATTCTTAATACCCCTTTAATGGCATCCTTCTGTGCCTCGGGCATTATGTACTCCGTTTCATAATTTCCCTCGGCACAGATACCAATGCTTTCATTATTCTTACCCTCGGCGTGAGCACCCGTTGCCCAGATTGGTCTGCCACGGAAAACCGTGCCGTCTTTTCTTACAAAGAAATGGTAACCAATTCCTGACCAGCCGTTGGCTTTGTGCCAGCTGTCCACCTCATAAGGTCCGCAGGCAACCGCCGCGGCGTGGTGAAGCACAACATACTTCGTGTAGGGACGGACGGCGAGGTTGTTTTTCCAATTCCACTGGGGCTCGATTATTTTCACTCGCCCTCGCCCCGTTCCTTTAAGAGGTCAATGGCTTTTGCAATTGCCGTCGGCATTGGCACACCCATAAGCCCTGCGTTTTCCGTTATACTTATAAGCTCGTTGGCAGTAAAGGCAATGATTACAATGTTTCTTATATAATCAGTGCCAAGCATTAAATCAAGACGGTATGCAATAACCACCACAGCCAGGGTCATTCCCTTTTTTATAAGCCCTTTAAAGCCTGCACGGCTCTCGAGTCCGCCATTTGCACTTTTATCACTCTTACGGAACACCCCTGCAACAATTATGCCCGTCACATAATCAACAAGCATAAATATGCAAAGAGTTGTGAGTGCCACACTCCAGCCTCCGAAAATGCTTGATATAACCGCACCGCCGATACCTGTCACTGTGCAGATAATTCCTTTTAGTGTCATACTGCATCCACCTCCCTCATAACAGCATAAACATACATATTGCCGTCACCGTTGTTTTTGAAGTATGCACCCACCTCAAAGAGGTCATGGTGAGAAGCCAGAGGCGAGAGTGAATTTGAGGGCTGATAGAAAAACGCCACTCTGTGGTTATGTCCGTTGGCATACTCACCCGTATTGATTTCAGGTGCAAAGCACAGGGTAAAGCCTGCATAACCTGAAAAGACCTGCGTGCCGTCAGATTTATGAATTGAAACTGTCTTTCCGCCGTAAGGAAGTACAAGGCAGAACATATTGGGTTTAATTGTAAATGTCTCCCCTGCCTTTAGCTGATAAACCCTATATACTGTCCTGTTATCCTTTGAAAACTTATCTGTTTGTGCAAGCTCTGTCTTGTTGTTGTTACTCTCGGTAACGGCGTTATTAATTAAATCCGTCACCTCTGTGGCAAGCTTGGGCATAGTAACACTGCCGTCGGCGTGGTCAATTATGCCCTTTCTGCTGTGGGCATCCACCATCGCCTTAACAAACTCCACACCCCAGTTGAAAGCCACATCCTCTTCACGGTAGGTGCTACCGTTTATTTTAATATCACTCATATCTATCTCCTATTCCAATAATTTTTCAGAACTCCGCCGTCCTGCGGTATGTAATTTATAAGCCACCGCTTATAGGCATCAAGACGGGAATTAAATGAGGTCATAAACTGACTGTACATCTGATAATCTCTCTGATACAGTGCAATCTTACCCATAAGATAATCAACATACATTGTATCATAGGGGGCACTGCAAAGGGTTTTCTCTGTAACCTGACGGGTCAGGGTAACATCAATTTCACCCTCCAGCCCCTCAAGCTGACCGACACCCACCGATACCTCAAAGGGGTATTCACTGTCGGGAACAAAGGTTATATCAATTACAGTCACTAACCTCTCGCCCGAAGCACATTCCATTTTAAGGGTATCACCTGAAATAAAGGGGTTGGTTTTAAGGGCAAGGGTATCATCCTGACATTTTGCAGTACCCTGATACCTTACTGCACGGATAGGCTTATAGGGTACGAGATAAACCACATCCACATCCCCCGAAATACCCGTCCTGACGGTATTACCGCCTGAAAGCTTCAGGTTGGTTTTTTTAAGCTCCTTACCCCCTGACCTTACCGACACCACATTGTGAAACTCCACGTCAGGCGGTAGCACAATACTGCCGTCACTCTCTGCCTTAAGATGAGCTTCGGCATAGACACATCTGTCCTCAATGGCAATCATAGACGATACCTCGTCACACCAGGGGTACATTTCCTTTTCATCATACTCGGAGGGGTAGTAGGTTTTAACCCTCTCAATAACATCTCTTATGTACAAAACATCACAACCTTTCTTTATACCTGCGTCCGCCGTTTGCCGTTACAAGCTCAAGGGAATGGATAGTCACCCTGCCACGCCCTTTGATTTTAAGGGCAAGGGTGTTACTCCTTTTAAATCTTACGGGGGTGCGGTAAATCATAACACCGTCACATTCTGTGAAGGTTTTATGCTCACGCCACAGGTCCTTGTCCTTTGTCATAAGGGTAAACTCGCCGTGGGGGAAAATTTCCGCCTGAACCCATATTTCATTAATGCCACTTAAGTCATAACCGTAAAGCTTTGCAGGGGTCATTGACCACTCCACATTATTAAAGTCACTGTGAAGCTTATAGACTGCCTCACTGTCGCAACAGTATACCCCGTCACGGAAGGGGAAAATTGCCGTGGCACAAAAACCGTCCTCACGGTGCCACAGATTCAGCTTTGTGTCGTAGACCAAAAGCTCACACGTATCCGAGGCGTCCATTGCCGTGGCATAATACCTTCTTCCGTCAAAGCCTGCAACTGCACTGACATATTTATTATTGAGCTTTTCACTGCAGACCGTGGGAATACCGCCGTTATACACCATAAACCCCTGATAGGACAGAAATATAACCCCACGGGGCATAACCACTACAGAATCGGGGGCAATTGCACCGATACCCTTAATGGTATTTACCTGATAATTCCTTACGTTAAAGCCTGACACAATGCTTATCGCCTCCTCCTTGAACACAAGAAGTTCACCGTTATATGACTTTATGGCTGTACATATTCCGCTTGTGTCAGCAGGCATACGCCAGGCAAACTTGTCTACCATATCGGCACTTGAGAACGAGAAAATATTATCAGATGCGGAAGCATAAATATACCGTCCCGACAATGATGTTCCCCATATACGCCCCTGATGAGCGCAAATCCTGTTAAGGGCAGGCTTCTTAACGGACACAGTAATACCTGCATACCACATAGGTGAATTTTCCGGTCCCAGAGAAGTATACTGGCTCTTTTCCCCATCCTTGTCATAGGTTTTTATGTACATCTTATGACGGCTGCCTTCACTTGTAACTGAAGAAAAACCGCTTACAGTCATTTTGCATATTGCATCGGACGCTACATTATCGGTTGAAGCTAAATCTTCAGTGTCAACAGTGTTACATAAAGAATAGTCCACGGTGGTTGAGGCAGCAGTAATAACATCGTCATCGAGATAAAAAATCTGCCCCTCATTACTCCCACGAAAACCTTCCACAGACAACTCATCGCCAACCTTAAAATATTCTCTCCATAAATTCTCCGTCCAGGTGATTGCACCGCCGCCTCTCTGATAAAGCCTGGTGTATTCACCACCCCTGAAGATTGTACCGTCACTGAAATTTACAACATAACCAGTTACAGCGCCACAGTCACGCAAAAGCTCAAGATATGTGCCGGTGTTATCATTCCCTATGGTAACAATCAGCTTTGGCATTACCTTTCCGCCATAGCCGAAGGTATCCGTTCCAATATCATAATAAAACATATACCCCTTGCCATTATCACGGTTACAACCGTTTAAGATATACATATCCCCCATTTTCTCAATCTCCCACTGACAGTTATTGGGCAAAGATATTTTAAGAGTATTGGCAGGACGGCTTCCGACAATTGTAATTTTCCTTACACCGTTATAATAAAAGGCATCTCCGCTTACACCCGTAAACCCTGTAATCATTTCAGTATAGGCGGAGTCAGGAGCTACGGGTTTTAAAACCTCACCCGTTGCCACTGCAACCTTCTCCGTTTCTCCGCAGGTTGAGATACAGGGGAAAGCATCGGAGGACATATTCTCCATATCCTCCATTTCACCTATAGCGGGGCGGTTGCAACGGTTAATACCGTAAAAGCTTTCTATCCTTATATCACTGTTGCCTCTGCCCTTTGCGATTTCTATTTCCATTTATATCACCAACCCATCTTGGCGTTTATCTTCGCACGTTCACGGTTGTAATATACCTGATAATCATAAGCAAGAGCCATTGTCTGTGGTGATACACTGTAGGTGCCGTCCTCGTTTTTAAATTGACCAAGCCAGGGAATTGACGCCTCATCACTTTCAATAAAGAAGCCACGCGCAAGGGCATTTTCCATTGTACGGCTTTCGTTCTGGGAAAGGTCAGCATTAATCTCATTACGCAAGGTTTCAGGGTAAACCTCCAGCTCCATATTCCCTTTTGCAATATCAATGTTACCCTTTGCAATATCAATATCGTCAAGGGCATGGTCATAATATGCATCCTCGGCATCACGGGCATTGTCAGTCCATCTCTGCTTCTCCTCACGTTCCTTTTCGCCTGCCTCACTAAGACGGTCAGTGGCGTCAAGGTTCTGATTATACAGTCGGTCATAAAAGCTGTCGGCAACCTTTGTTATAGTATCAACATCCTTACGGTCTGCCTCACCCTCTTCAATATATCTGTCAAAGGCGTTCTCATAAAGCTCGGGCACCATCTGGGCAAGCTTACGAAGCTCATTATTCTGTGCCTCCATAGCCTCGGACAGAACAACATTGCTTGCACCTGTAACGGAGGTGTTGTTGTCATTTAATACCCTCCTGTATGCCTTTTCCGCAAGCTCCTCATAAACCTCACGGTATGCCTGAAAAGCAGGGTCCGTTTCCGTGTCGTAGGAAAACTCCTCACGTTGGGTTATTTTATCAAGTGCTTGATCCTCACTCTCACCGTATTTGTCCTGACGTTTCTTTTCTGCCCCGTCCATACCAATCACCCCTGCACGAGTTTCCATATCGGCAATGGCCTTATCGGCGTCCTCACGCTTTACATAAGCAATACCGTTTTCCACATACTCGGGGGTTATGGCCTGACCGCCAACAGTGGGGCTTTGTCCATCCCAGTCAACAGTACCGCTGTAGCCTCTCCCTGCTACATAATCACGGACTGCCACAGTGTCCTCAGGATAAATAATCTGTACATCACCCTCACCGTTAAGGTGGGTTTTACCTACGGTTGTTCCCTTTTTACTGTCTATGGGCTTTGTTATCTTCTTCATCCACAATCTCCTTTTCATATAACTCCTGCAGGTCGGCAATAAGCTTCTCCTTACCGTCAAACTGCATATTCTTAATGGCAATAACTGACGTGTTCACGTTCTCGCCCCTTATAAAGCCTGCATTCCACAAATCCATAATGGTTTTGTTTATGCTCTCACGGGAGTAGGGGTTCTCACGCTGAATAGTTACGTCAATGTCAAACTCCAGGGGAAGATCATTCTTGAACATCATATCACTGCTGAACTGAGCAAAGCTTTTCTTACCCATGCTGTCACATATGCGATACATTCTGGGGGCACGGAAAAACTGACGCATAAGCTCAATTACCATATATATAATTTCCTTGTATGTATCATAAGAATCAGCAATAATTGCACGGGAACGTTTTTCTCCCGCCTGACGCAGTGTTTCAATGGCAGATGCCGCAGTGACGCCGCCCATGGTACTACCCTGCTGGAAATCACGGTTTGCAAGGAGTTCCTTAAGTTCCTCTTTTTTGGTTTCACGGTGGTTCAGTATGCTTTCAGAGAGTGCATTATGCGAAATTGCACGGATAGAATCTGTGTCACCCTCATAATGCACAATGCTCTTCTCCAGATCACAGAACTCTTCCTCGGAAATTCCGCCGTTACGTTTTGCAAGGTAACGGGGCTTTGCACCGCAGAGAATGTTCTCTGTAATTGCATTGTCAAGCTTATTAATCTCCACCTGCGTGCTTTTACCTATGTCAATCATGCCAAAGCCAAAAGGTGAATTATCACAGGGATACATTGTGTCAAATATAACGGGGTATCTGCCGTGGGAATATAACCCCTCCTCGTACCCTGCCATATCCTCCGTTGCCTCAATTACTGTGTCACCGCAAAGCTTCATCATATGAACGTGCCCCTTTGCCGTTTTATAATAACAATCCGTAATAATTGTTCTGTCCTTCAGGGAATATGTGTCCCCAAGGGTTTCCACCTGGGCATCGCCTGTGAACAAGTCCCTGAAATCAGGGTAACGTTCAATCAATATATCATTTTCCACCGCACCGTTAATAAAAACAAACCTGCTTTCCTCAATATCCGGAATATGCATATCCACATAGATATCAAGGATATCTATAGCCTTGAGGTCGATGTTGTTAGTCACGGCATCGTAGAAAACACCGAAAACGGCAGTGCCGTACTTAAGCTTGTTACGAATATTATCCTTATATACCTTTTTAAAATTGGAAATCTCAAGCTGTGCCTCAACAACCTTATGAAGTAGCTCTGCCACCTTCGAGCCTTCAGGCTCGCGTTCAATGATGTTTGCAATGGGGTAGTTATCAATGGCATCTGCCCGGCAGTTCTCAATTGCAGCAAATATAAAGGGGGTGTCGCACGCCATTGTTTCGTTAATACCGTTATAGAGGCGTTCATAGCTCATTTTATAAAAAGCCTCATTGTCACGGATACGGGAAATTAACGGCTCACGGTCAGCCTTATAGGTTTTATAAGCATCAAGGGCTTCAACAATAAGGTTTTTACTGACCTTTCCGTTGTAGGAATATGCTGACATCGCACTCCCCCCTTAAAGCTCTGCCAATGCAGACTTGCCCGGACGGAGAATACCCTTCTCGCATTCCTCGGCAATTTTCATTTCTAAATTTTTACTCTCCTCAATTACCTCAGCAACATTACGGGGAACGGTAACGGGACGGTCATACATAATCTGATACATCTCACCGTTAATGGAAACAACCGTTTCCGTATCACCCACCATATTACGTGGCTTGGGGATAATTATTGTTACTTTGTCGTTATCTATCTTGTTGGTTTTTTTATTAGCCATTTCTATCTCCTCCAAAAATCAAAACGTATCCTCACTCCCAACCCACTATTTACAAAAACGGGGCGAGGGATGTTCCCAGAGAAAACCTTTTTTCGGGAATTTCGACGGGAACTACCGACCCCGTTCCAATATTTTAATAGTGCAGGGGTGGGGTTTTAAGGGGAGGGCACTCCCTCCCCTTTTATCAATTCAAATTTGCAAGCGACTCAATTCGAAGCATCTTTGTCTGCTCTAAAATCTTAAAGAATCTGTAAGCCTTCCAGCCAACAGTACCACGCTGATTCAAGGGGTCACCTGTACCTGCAGAGCCAAGAGCTTTGTTAATAATCTCAACACTGTTATCACCTGCAGAACCAAATGCGTTCTTACCGATAATTACTGTTGAATAAACGGGAGTACCGTTATTACCGCCGTCACCAGGGTAAACCTTCATATCAGGCTCAATGAAAGCATCCTCCTGATAACCGATACAAATGCTTCCGGTACCGTTCATACCCTCAACGCCGCCTGAAATTGTGTACTTGACATTATTTATCCAGATAGCTTTATTTGTAATCTTTGCAATATCATCTGCGGTAAGAGTTTCAGCTACCCATACAGTATCACCGTCAAACTTTGTAACGGTAAGTTCGTCATACTTATCAGCAAAAGGTGTGCCACGGAAAATATAAGCATCAGGGTCCTCAATAAATCTTACACCGAAAAGACGACCGATTTCACCGTCATAAAGCTGTTTTGTATCGGCATAAGTATGGGGCTGACGCCACTCCTCATCGTTCCAGATGTTATATACAACATCAGGATGAATAAACGCAATATAGTCAGTGCCGTCAGCAGGCTGTACCTTGTTACGCTTTAGTGATGTTACGGCACGGCGTACATCCTTTACAGTAAGAACGTCTGTAAGCTCGGCACGTGATGTTGCCTCACCTGCGTAGAAAACGTTAAGACCAGAAGCCAATTCCATTGCATCAAGATGCTCAAAGGTTTCAAGCTGATTTTCTGTAAGAAGGTCTGTATACTTCAACACCTCGGGTGAGGGGTCATTTGCAAAGAAATCAAGCTGGTCTGTATATGAAACATAGTTACCGAACTGTTCAGGCTCACCCTTAACTCTTGTAATGTTAACGGCAGCACCTGTAGGTGTAACACCCTCCTCAAGAGGCATTGTAGCCTTGGGAAGAGGTGAAAGCTTGTCAAATGCAACGGTCTTGGCACTACCCTTGGGAACGTCAACCTTCTGCCCGAACTGT
>JAZNVD010000002.1:0-2015 GCA_045592645.1 Candidatus Ornithomonoglobus sp.
GTTACACTTACAAATGTTGTATGGCCCGTATATTCAAGAAGAGGCTACATTCTGCACAACACACCTGGAAGAAACTGGGATTCTCTTTACACGTGGGATTCGGGCTTTATTGGAATGGGACTTTCGGAAATGGATATTGAACGTGCAAAGGATTGTCTGAATGCGTATCTGACACCTGTGGGTGACCTTCATTCACCGTATATTTTTCACGGTTCACCTGTTCCTACACAGATATTTTTATATGCAGAGATTTTTTCAAAAACAGGAGATGTGGATTTTTTAAAGCAGTTTTACCCTATGATATATCAGCAGTACAGATTTTTTGCAGATATGAGAAAGAAAAATAAATTAAGGGAAAACGGAATGTTTGCCCTTTGGGATATTTTTTACAATTCAGGTGGATGGGACGATTATCCTGCACAGAAATATGTACACGAAAACAAGCTTGAAAATGATGTGTGCCCTGTTATAAATACTGCAATGACTGTTCTGTGCGGAAAGATACTTAAAAATATGGCAGAAATAATGGAGCTTGATACAGGTGAGCTTGAAGAGGATATCGAGTTTTACACTAATGTGCTAAACACCTGTGCCTGGGATGAAAAATCAGGATATTACGGATATGTAAAAAATGATGGCAGTATCCTTGAAACAGATGGTGTAAATGCAGATATGGGTATGGACGGTGCTTTTCCGTACATAGCGGGGATTAGCGACGAAAAAAGGTCTGCAAGGATAATGAAAAATATAAAAGAGGGTATGGTTACGCCCATTGGCATAAGTGTGGTTGATACCCGTGCACCGTATTACAGAGATGATGGGTATTGGAACGGTTCTGTATGGATGCCTCATCAGTGGATTTTGTGGAAGGCTTGCCTTGATAACGGAGAAACCGTATTTGCACAACAAATTGCAAAAACAGCTCTTGATTTGTGGGAGGAAGAAACCTCGTATACATATAACTGCTACGAGCATTTTATGATTTCAAACGGCAGAGGTGGAGGATTTCATCAGTTTTCGGGACTTTCTACCCCTGTTTTGATGTGGTTTTCGGCATATTACAAGCCCTACACAGTTACAAGTGGGTTTATGACAGTTATAAAAAACAAAAGGATTTCACAAGACTGTATGGAATTTGATATTGTGTCATCGGCAAAAAAGCCTGTTGTTATAATATGTATGCCCGAAAACAAAAGCTACACTGTAAGCACAAGCGGAAGCGTTACTGAAAATGGCGGTATATATACAGTGGAATTTGACGGAAGTGTTGAAGAAAAAATAATTATACAATAATACCGTGAAAAGGAGATTGTTATGGAGAATGTAAAAACACCGCAAAGACAAATTCATCTTGATTTTCATACATCACCTGATATAGAGGGGATAGGTTCAAAATTTTCCAGGGAGAATTTTCAAAAGGCTCTTAAAGAAGGAAACGTTGATAGTATAACGGTTTTTGCAAAGTGCCATCACAGTATGTGTTATTATCCTACAAGGGTTGGTACAATGCATCCGCATCTTGATTTTGACCTTACAGGTGCTATGGTTGATGCGGCACACGAAATTGGAGTGCGTGCACCCATTTACATAACTGCAGGTTGGTCACACAAGGATGCTCAGGAGCATCCCGAATGGTTGCAGGTTAAAAATGACGGCAGTTCATGTGAAATGAACGGCTCTTTTGACAACCTTAACCCTGATGATGCCAAGCCCAACTGTCACTGGCAGATGCTTTGCCTTTGTGACGGAAATGAATATACAAAGCACATATACGAAATCACAAAGGAAGTATGTGAAAGATATGGTGACGTAGACGGTATTTTTTACGATATATGCGCCTTTGGTGATTCTTGCTACTGTGATTCCTGTAAAAAGGGAATGGAGGCAGAGGGCATAAATATTGATAATGACCATGAAGTAAAAGCGTATTTTGTTTCAAAGCGTCAGCTGTTTATGCAAAAGTGCAGAGATATTATAGCGGAGTACCATCCCGATGCAACGGTAATATTTAACGG
>JAZNVD010000003.1:0-5004 GCA_045592645.1 Candidatus Ornithomonoglobus sp.
GATCTATATCAATATGTATTATCTTTGCATCAGGAGCAAAATTATTGGCATTCCCGTATACTCTGTCAGAAAATCTTGTTCCGACAGCTATTAGCAAATCACACTTGCTCACACCGAAATTTGACGCCTTTGTTCCGTGCATACCAAGCATACCGGTATATCTTTCATCAGTACCACAAAATGCACCTTTACCCATTAATGTATCACAAACAGGTGCATCAATTTTATTTACAAAATCCTTTAATTCACTTGAAGCATCAGCAGAAATAACGCCTCCACCAACAAAAACAAATGGTTTCTTTGCCTCTGATATCATTTTAGCACACTCTGTTATTGCATCTTCGCAAATGGTATCAGTTACGCGGTCAATCACTGCAGGAATTGAGTTTTCAAATTCAGTTAAATTTGCCGTAACATCCTTTGGAATATCTATCAGTACGGGACCACGTCTGCCACTCATTGCAATAGTAAATGCTTTGCGAATTGTATTGGCAAGTTCGGCTACATCCGTTACGATAAAGCTTGCTTTTGTTATCGGCTTTACAACCTGGGAAATGTTTACCTCCTGAAAACTATCCTTGCCAAGAAGTGATGTCCCGACATTGCAAGTAATTGCAACGACAGGAATTGAGTCAATATTTGCCGTAGCAAGACCTGTTACAATGTTTGTTGCCCCCGGGCCTGATGTGGCAAAACATACACCGACTTTTCCTGTTGCTCGTGCATATCCGTCGGCGGCGTGGGATGCACCCTGCTCGTGAGACACAAGAATATGACGTATCTCATCACTGTGTTTATATAATTCATCATAAACATTCAATATTGCTCCGCCGGGGTAACCGAATACTGTATCTACCCCTTGCTCTTTAAGACATTCTATTACTATCTGTGCTCCTGTTAACTGCATATCTTTCTCCTCTGTGTTTTATATTTCAATATTTTTAACTAAAAAATGTACACGACGTACATTTACTGATGCTAAATCTTCTATCCTTTCACGGATAAGATACTGTGCTTTTCTGCAGATTTCATTAATATTAGTGTTATATCTGACAGTTGCACTTATATCAATATGTGCACCGTGAGATGTGGTTCTGATATTAATATTATTTATTTTCTTGATACCGTCAATTTTCATTGCCTCATGAATTGCAAGGTCAATAACAACATTATCAGAAATGACAAAATCTCCCAGATATGAGAATGTAGGTCTTACAATTGACTTATCCGCCTCAGCTGTTTTCTCTTCTATGTCAAGATTCGGCTGAAACCTTCTCAAGGGATGAAGAAAATACCCTGAAAAGTCTTTTTGAATTTCAAAGGTAGGCACAGGAATTACATGTTTTCCGTCCTCAAGCCTCATTCTGTTTGCCATTGCAATTTCTTTTTCCGTTGCAACTTCATTTATATAAATAAATTTTTCAATAGGACCAATTTCAAGTCTGGCGGCAATCTTTGTTGCCATCCCCTCTGATGTTCCCAATATCATTAACTTCTTTATATTGCTTCTTCTTATTGCATTTTTCATCTCGATTGCATACTTTGAGGGAAGAAACAATGCATGCTTAACAGAAGCAACCCTTGTTGCTTCTCTTTTTGCAGATGTTCCTGCAATCACCTTACCGTTAGATATAAGTAATCCATCATCAATAATACCATCTGCACCGTTATTCTTTGCCACCAGAAGTGAACGGTAACTTTTTCCCGTACCGCTTGGTCCAACAAAAGCAATAACTTCCATTTCGTTATCTCCCGTTTCTCTTTTTGGTAAAAGATATTAATTAACTATCATTTTACCACATTATTTACCTTTTGTACAGTGTTTTTTACACGAAACTTCCCACTAATTCGGTTAAAATTTGTAAATATGTTTTTTTAGGCACATCAACTGAAGCGCGTAAATTAACTTTATCTATTACTTTATCGTCAGCAAAATACTCAACAGTACCTATTATATCTCCCGCATTAATCGGTGCAACAAGGTCTTCATTTATAAATACCCGTTTATTGATTTCTTTGGAGCTGCTTTTTTCACTCAACCTCCACTTACTGCTATCAGCAACTGCATCGACTGTTTTCTGTGTTCCGTTTATAACCTCTGCTTCGCATATTTTTTCATCACCTTCAACAAGTTTGTCAACCTTATAATTAGCAAATCCATAATCAAGTAAAGCTTTTGCAGACGAAAATCTTTTCTCTGATGTTGGAGAGCCTAATACAACGGCAATAAGCTGCATATTATCCCTTTTGGCAGATGCACTCAAGCAACATAACGCCTCTGATGTCGAACCAGTTTTAAGGCCATTTGCGCCGTTATAAAACCGAATTAACTTGTTCGTGTTTGCGAGTTGGAATTTACCGCCCCGAAGTTCATCCATCCATATAGACGTATATTGTGTTATTTTATCATATTTCAATAATTCACGCGACATTATTGCCACGTCCCTCGCAGATGAATAATGTCCTTCCTCATCTAAACCGTTTGTGTTTTTAAAATGCGTATTGACCATTTCAAGCTCTTTTGCCTTTTCGTTCATTTTATCAACAAATACCGCCTCACTGCCTGATAAATGTTCTGCCATTGCAACGCAGCCATCGTTGGCACTTGCAACTGCAATACCCTTTAACATATCATTTACAGATAACTGCTCACCTGTCTCTAAAAACATTGTCGAGCCACCGTAGCTCATAGCATTATCACTTACAGTTACCATATCATCCAAGCTGATTACTCCTGCCTCGACAGATTCCATAATAAGAAGCATCGTCATAATCTTTGTCACACTTGCAATAGGCAGTTTTTCATCAGGATTCATCTCCGATAATACCCTTCCGCTTGTCTGTTCAATCAGTATATATGATTTTGCATCAATTAAATCAGTTTTTGTTCCCTCTCCATTAACAGCTGTTGTAAAAGTCAATACCATCATTAAAACAAAAAAGCATATTCTTTTCCTCATAATAACCTCTCCTTTTGAGAATGTTGCTTATTGAAAGAATATGCTTTAAAATCCAATTTTATAACTTATGCTCTGGGATGTGTCTTTTCATAAACACGCTTGATATTATCGTCAATGAAACAGGTGTATACCTGTGTTGAAGAAATATCCGAATGTCCCATCATTGACTTAATCGATTCAAGGTCTGCTCCATTTTGTATCAAATGAGCTGCAAAAGAATGACGAAGCAAATGAGGTGTAATTTCTCCCTCAATACCTGAACTTTCCTGATACTGCTTGATTAGTTTCCAGAATCCCTGTCTGGAAATTCTCACACCCATTCTGTTAACAAAAAGAGCTGTTTCTGAATCGGACTTAACCATTGCACCTCTTGCCTTTTCAAGATACAGTTTAACAGAGTCAATTGCTTTATTTCCAACCGGTATCAGTCTTTCACCCTTATTGTTTATACATCTTATGTAGCCCATTGTAAGATTTATGTCTGAAACATTTAAACCTATCAATTCGCTGACACGTATACCTGTAGCATACAAAAGCTCAAGCATTGCTTTATCTCTTATTCCCTTATTATCACTCAGCTTTGGTTGGTCAAGCAAAAGAGAAACCTCTGCACCGCACAAAATCTGCGGCGGATTCTTTTCAATGTGCGGTGAAGCAAGTGCTAAAGTAGGGTCAGAATCAACCTGACCGTTACGCAACAAATACAAATAATATGAACGTATTGATGCCAAGACTCTTGATATTGTCGAAGATGCACGCCCTTTCTTTTTCAAGGACATGATATACGACAATACATTCGTCTGTGTTGTATTTTTAATGTTTGTTATACCCGACTCACATAAATACTTAAGATACTGGGAAATATCTCTTTTATATGATTCAACTGTGTTCACTGATTTATGACATGTATTTCTCATAAAATCGGTGTAATCTCCGATATATGTATTCATTAGTAATCTCTCCTCTGCCTAAAATGACAGTTTAATGACGTTTGTAACATCTTTGTTTCTATAATATTTCAAATACATTATATCATATTTTTAATATTTGTAAATAGTTTTTTTTGTATTTTTTGTAAACCAATTCCGATTTTATGTTACCTTCATCGAAAGCCATTTTGCAAATGTTGTGGTTAATAAACCCTCTAAAACGCAAGAAATACTAAATATAGTAAAAATAGCAATTGAAAATATTATGTAAATAATTTTTGATTTTTTATCCATATATTTACGATTTTTTGAAAATACCCCTGACACAGACATAAACAGACAAGTCAGAGGAATTAGAATTAGTGCCTGCGGAATATATGGAATCAGTAAATGTGCTCCCTTTAAACCGTAAACTGTATTAATTGCAGAGATTGTAAATCCGGCAATTAAACCTTTTCTCATACAGATTATTATTGATAACACATATCCTAAATTAAAATATGACGATATGAAAACTATAATTAAGAAAATTGCATTAGATAATAACGATGATTTTATTATACCCCACAGGTCCATTCCTGATTTTATTGAATTTGTATAGCTTTCCATATATGATTTAATATCCTGTGCAGAGCCGTATACTTTAATCAAATATATGCTTCCTGCAATTGTAGAAATAAACAGAACTGTGAAAAACAATCCACAAAACAAAGCTATGCTTCTTTTATATTCACTCAATAAACACACTTCCCTTTATTATCGATAATTATATATATGCAGTCGGAAAAGAAAAAAAGAACGTACCTTTCGGTACGGTCATGAAACCTTATTTTGTTTCAAGAATTTTGTCAATACTTGCAATTTTAACGCATATAATAAATACCTTACAAGCTTCTACAAGCTCATCAATCGTCGGGAATGACGGCGCAATTCTGATATTAGAATCCTTGGGGTCATTACCATAAGGATATGTTGCACCTGCATCTGTCATAACTATACCGGCATCTTTACACATTGCAACAATTTTCTTCGCACAACCCTCCATTGAATCAAAACCTATGAAATAACCACCTATGGGTTTTGTCCATGTTGCAATATCAAGACCTGCAAGCTCA
>JAZNVD010000004.1:0-7131 GCA_045592645.1 Candidatus Ornithomonoglobus sp.
GCAACACCTGTACCTGATTCATCTGACCAGTTACCGAATGCCATTTCCTGTACGTTTACTGCTGTACCCCATGAATAGGGAATATCGTTGTCACGACGGTATACGTTTGCACGGGGGTTGTCCCATGAACGGAATACTGCCCTAACAGCGCCCATTAACTGCTCCTTGGGATCGTTGGGGAAGTCTGTACCGATCTTTGACTTGTACTCTGCCTTGAACTGATTTGCAAGCTCCTTAAGGTCAGCTGCTGTCAAGTCAACGTCCTCAGTAACGCCCTTCTTCTCCTTCATTTCGTCGATAAGCTGCTCAAAATACTTCTTACCAACTTCCATAACTACGTCTGAATACATCTGAATAAATCTTCTGTAGCAGTCCCAAGCCCATCTCTCGTTGCCTGTCTTCTCTGCAACAACGTTTACAACCTCCTCGTTAAGACCAAGGTTAAGGATTGTATCCATCATACCGGGCATTGATGCTCTCGCACCTGAACGAACTGATACAAGTAGGGGGTTCTCCAAATCACCAAACTTCTTGCCTGTGATTTCCTCCATCTTCACGATGTGCTCATTAATCTGAGCCTGAATCTCATCGTTGATTACTCTTCCATCTTCATAGTACTGAGTACAAGCCTCTGTTGAGATTGTGAAGCCCTGGGGAACGGGAAGACCTAACTTTGTCATCTCTGCAAGGTTAGCACCCTTACCTCCAAGAAGCTCTCTCATTGAAGCGTCGCCCTCAGAAAAAAGATATACATACTTCTTTGCCATTGGAATCTCCTCCTGAAAAAATAAATTGTTTTGCGTCCTGACAGACGCCTACCTATCTATTATAACATAAAATTTTAAAATGTCCACAATATTTTTTTGTTTTTTAGCATTTATTTGAATTTTTATATAAATTTCCCATATTTTTGCATACTTTACCCCCAAATAACACCCATTGTGCATTAAACATATTATAATTACGGAGGTGAAACTATGATTTATATGCGAGAACTTGCTGTGGAATATGCAAGAACATGGGCATACGGACGCAATCCTAATTATTATGATTTTTCGGACATAGGCGGTGATTGCACCAATTTTGCATCCCAGTGCATTTACGCAGGTGCCGGGGTTATGAACTTTACTCCCCTTTACGGATGGTACTACATATCTGTCAACGACCGTACCCCATCGTGGACAGGGGTAAATGAACTGTATAATTTCCTTGTAAATAACACGGGTGCAGGTCCACAGGGTGAAGAAGTACCCCTCTCGGAGCTTCTTGGCGGGGACGTTGTTCAGCTTGATTTCAACGGTGACGGTACTTTTGACCACACCCCTGTGGTAATTGATGCAGGTGATAACACGCCTGATACAATACTTCTTGCCGCCCACTCCCGTGACAGTAACTGCCGTCCCTTATCTTCCTATAACTTTGCACGTGTACGGGGTATTCATATATACAACGTGGGAGAATAAAAATATTTTCATTTTTCCCTTGACTGTTATGTAACAATATGGTAAAATAAGTGTGTTAATTTTTATTAACAAAAATAAATTAAACTTTGCCAGAAGTTTTAATGAAGTACGGTAGAAAAGAGGTAAGAAAAATGAAACTTAAAAAAATTATGGCAATGGTTCTTGCAGGTGCAATGGCAACTGCAGCACTAACAGGATGTGGTACAACCACAACAACAACAGAAGGCGACAAGGTTTATAACATCGGTCTTTGTCAGTTGGTACAGCACGAGGCACTTGATGCTGCTACAAAGGGCTTCCAGGATGTTTTAACGGAAAAGCTTGGTGACAAGGTTAAGTTCGACCTTCAGAACGCATCCGGCGATTCAGCAACATGTGCTACAATCGTTAACCAGTTTGTATCATCAAACGTTGATCTGATTTTCGCTAACGCAACTCCTGCTCTTCAGGCAGCAGTTACAACAACACCGACAATTCCCATTGTTGGTACATCAATCACAGACTATGCTACAGCACTTGATATTGCTGACTGGACAGGTGTAACAGGTATGAACGTTACAGGTACATCAGACCTTGCTCCCCTTGCAGATCAGGCAGCTATGTTTAAGGAATTGCTTCCCGATGCAAAGAAGATTGGTCTTCTTTACTGCTCAAGCGAGGCTAACTCAAAGTATCAGGTTGACATCGTAGCAGCAGAGCTTACAAAGCTTGGTTACGAGTGCAAGGAGTATTCATTCTCCGACTCAAACGACGTTGCAGCAGTTACAACATCAGCATGTAATGAGATGGATGCACTTTACATACCCACAGACAACACAGCAGCTTCAAATACACCTTTGATTGACAGTATTGCAGCTCCCAAGAACATCCCCATCATCGCAGGTGAGGAAGGTATCTGTAAGGGTTGTGGTATTGCAACACTTTCAATCTCCTATGACAGCATTGGACGTGTAGCAGGTGAGATGGCTTATGACATTCTTGTAAACGGTGCAGACCCTGCAACAATGGAAATCAAGTTTGCAGACGCACTTACAAAGAAGGTTATGGCTGACCGTGCAGCAGCACTTGGAATTACCGTTCCTGCTGATTACGTAGCAATCGAAGCTGAATAATTTATAGAAGACAACTAAGAGATTTGCAATGGGTTTTCCCCATTGCAATCTTTTATATTTAAGAACACAGAGAGGAATTAAATAATGGCGTTATTTCTTGATACTATTATGTCAATAGGTCTTCCGGGTGCCATAACCCAGGGTATTATCTGGGGCATTATGGCAATTGGTGTATACATAACCTATAAAATACTTGACATTGCAGACCTTACAGTTGACGGCTCATTTACAACAGGCGGTGCTGTTCTGGTCGTATGTATGACAGTTTACGGAATGAATGTATGGGCAGCTCTTGCAATTGCATTTGTAGTTGGATGTCTTGCAGGCTTGCTCACAGGTGTATTCCATACAAAATTTGGTATCCCTGCTATCCTTGCAGGTATACTTACACAGTTTGCTCTTTACTCAATCAATCTTCGTATAATGACACGTGCAAACGTTGCACTGAATGTACGTAAGTTCAATGTTATTCTTACAAGCTTTGATATAACACACGCACTTATTACCGCAGTAATATTTGCTGCAATTCTTATAGGAATTCTTTATTGGTTCTTCGGAACAGAGCTTGGTCATTCACTTCGTGCAACAGGCTGCAACCACCATATGTCACGAGCAAACGGTATTAACACCGAACGCAACAAGGTACTCGGTCTTATTCTTTCAAACGGCGTTGTGGCAATGTCAGGCGGATTATTGGCACAATACCAGGGCTTTGCAGATATTAATATGGGTCGTGGTGCTATTGTTATCGGTCTTGCGGCAGTAATCATTGGCGAGGTATTATTCTCAAAGATTTACAAGAACTTTGCCTTAAGACTTGCATCAGCAGTCGTTGGTGGTATTTTGTACTACATCATAATTACACTTGTATTGAGAATGGGACTTAAGGCAGACGACCTGAAGCTTCTGTCAGCCGTAGTCGTTGCAGTATTCCTGGGTATCCCCTATTGGAAGAGCAGAATTTCACAGTCAAGAACTGCGAAAGGAGGCAAAGCCGATGCTTAAAATAAATAATATTTATAAGACCTTTAACAAAGGTACAATCAATGAGAAAAAGGCACTTAACGGTGTTACTCTTACTCTTAAGGAGGGTGACTTTGTAACAATCATCGGTGGTAACGGTGCAGGTAAGTCAACACTTTTAAACAGCGTATGCGGAGTGTTCGGCGTAGATTCAGGCTCAATCGAAATTGACGGGGTAGATGTTACAAAGCTTCCCGAGCACAAGCGTGCCAAGTATTTAGGCCGTGTATTCCAGGACCCTATGATGGGAACTGCGGCAGATATGCAGATTGAAGAGAATATGTCATTGGCATACCGTCGAGGACAAAGACGCGGACTTGGCTGGGCAATTACTGCAAAGGAACGTAAGATATACCGCGAAATGTTAAGTGAATTAGGCCTTGGTCTTGAGGACAGAATGACAAGCAAGGTTGGTCTTCTGTCAGGCGGTCAGCGTCAGGCACTTACACTTCTTATGGCAGTTATAAAGAAGCCTAAGGTGTTATTGCTTGATGAGCATACAGCAGCACTTGACCCCAAAACAGCCGCAAAGGTACTTGAGCTTTCAGAGAAGTTTATAACAGAGAGCAATCTTACAACAATGATGATTACACATAATATGAAAGACGCCATTGCCCACGGCAACAGACTGATAATGATGCACGAGGGCAGAATTATTTACGATGTAAGCGGTGAAGAGAAAAAGAACCTGACTGTTGATGACCTTCTTAAGAAGTTCGCAGAGTCAAGTGGTTCAGAATTTGCAAACGACCGTGCATTATTAAACTAAACCTCAAAAAGGAATTGCTTTTGCAATTTCTTTTTTTGATTTTTTCGTCACTTTTTTTGATAATTCCGTCAAATCCGCAAAACATCCTTGAAATAAAAATAAAAAGGTGCTATAATATCCTTTGAATTTGTATGATTGGAGTATTGATATGTTACAGACATTTACCGCCACATTATCACCTATGCTTGTGATGTTTATGTGTATGATTATAGGCTTCGTCCTTAAAAAGAAGAATCTTGTTCCCGATAACGGGGATACAGTTTTTTCAAAACTTGAAAATTACATATGTGTGCCCGCACTTATTATCAGTACATTTATGAACTACTGTACAGTAGAGTCCCTGAGTACACATTACAACCTTGTGTTATACTGTGCAATAGCACTTGTTATTGCACTTGCAATCGCTTTGCCACTGTCAAAGCTGTTTTCAAAGAATGATGAATACAAAAGAAACATTTATAAATATGCACTGACCTTCGGCAATTTCTCATTTATGGGTAACGCCATTGTCCCTGCAATTTTAAGTGCTGTTGACAGTGAAATCCTATATAAATATCTGTTGTTCACATTACCGCTTCACCTTGCAGTTTACACATGGGGAGTTATTATTCTTATTCCCAAAGGTGAGGAAAAGAAAAATCCGTTAAAGAATTTACTTAATCCTATTTTCTTCTCCATTTTAATCGGTGCAGCTCTTGGTTTAACAGGAACGAAGGAATATATACCCGAATTTATTATGTCCACAATTGATTACTGCAAGGCATGTATGGCACCCCTGGCAATGATACTTACAGGCTTTGTTATAGGCGGATATTCGTTTAAGGACCTTTTAAGCAACAAGCAGGTTTACATAGCAACTGCGTTGAGATTATTTATTATCCCTGCAATTTTGCTGGTAATACTTAAGCTTATGGGTGCATCAGAGCTTGTTCTTACACTTGCACTGTTTGCTTATGCAACGCCTCTTGGCTTAAACACTGTTGTGTTCCCTGCCGCATACGGCGGAGAAACAAAAACAGGTGCATCAATGGCAATGATTTCCCACACTCTGTGTGTTATCTCAATCCCCGTTATGTATGCACTCCTTACAATGGTTATGTAATCAAAAGACCGATACCCCGTAATGGGATATCGGTCTTTTTTTAATTAATATCATTCAGCTACGTAATTTGGATTAGGCATTGAAAGGTCATATGATGTGCCATCATTGCCTATCCACGCATATTCAAGCTCAAAGCCAAGCTTATTTACAAACTCCATAGGAACGCGGAAAATATTAAATTCATTTACCACAGGCTTTTCAAAGGTGATTACCTCATCGTCAACCATTACAGAGTTCTCTCCCACCTTTACAAACATCTGCCCTATGCCATACACATTTTCATCCGTTGCCGTGTATCTCAGGCTATCAGCTGTAATCACAAAATCTCCATCAAACATTGCACCGAACAGGTCATACACAGGTAAAAATACCTCACCGGCCTCAACATATGGCATCTGGTCGGAATATACATACTCGTAAATGTACGGAGATTCATAGGTCTCATAGTCCTCATATATCGGGTTATACCCACCATACACATCCTCGGAGTTCTCCTCCGTAAGCTCGGGTATCTCAACTACAGTTGCATTATGCCCTGAAATTTCTGTTTCTGCCTTAAAAGTAATATCTATGTTTGCACGTTCACGGACAAGGCCCTCTGTATCAAGCTCAAAAAGGGTTGCTATATCGTAAAGGTTAAAATCAAAATGTATTGCTTCTATGTAAGCAGTGACATCACCACGGGCATTCTTTGTAAAATCAAGTATCAGTCCATCCTCACCAAGGACCGTAAGCTTACCCTTTGCGCCCTCAATGGCACCTATTATCTCATCATATATACCTGCTTCTTCAAGGGCAAATACCTTTGCAACCTTAAAAACATCTGCAAGGTACCCCATTACACCGTCATTATCAAATTTAACACGGTAACCGTTCTTTGTTCTTGTAATCTCTCCGTTCCTTTTAATAATCTCAAGCATTGAATCAGACATACCTGAAATCATATCAGGGTTAACAAGCTCTGTAATGTCGCCATCATACTCCGCCGTCATATCAAACACCTGATACTTGCTCTCGAAGGGCATTTTCATAATCATTTTATAAACGGGAGCTTCGGGATTGGTAAAATCGTAATCAAGCCACATTCCCATCCTTGCCCACGCCTCCAGTTTAAAATCTTCGTGCAGGCTTATAGGCACGTCGTAGGCTATTGACATTGCCATCTGCATTTTCTTATAGTCATCGGAAATGCTCACTGAATAATCGGCTGTGGCGGTTGACGAAAGCAAATCATTTATCATAAGGGGATAGTCTATTTCGTCATCCTCAAGAGGAATATCCTCCAGCATAAGTAACGGTTCATTAACAGTAGCTGACATAGTCACTGTACCCTTAAAGGACTTCAACTCATAATAATCTCTCCACAACTCGGCAAACCCCTCGGTGGCATTCGCCAAAGCGGTGGTCTGTAACATAATCAGTGCAATAACAAGGCTTATAATCTTTTTCATAATATCCTTCTCCTTCCGTAAATTGTTTTACAGTAAATATATACCACAATTTTCCTTTATTATACAAAAAACACGTCCGCAGCACAAGCGGTGCAGGCGCATTTATGCTCAGTATCCGTGCTTCTTGAGGAAGTCAAGCAGAATATCCCCCATCACAGGACTCCCCTCAATATAGCTGCCGTGATCCTCGTTTTTGACGATCAAAAGCTCT
>JAZNVD010000005.1:0-9843 GCA_045592645.1 Candidatus Ornithomonoglobus sp.
TATGCAGTAATTGGTGGCAGGATTTATAAATATGGTGACAGTGTTGGGGTGTATAAGGTAACCAATATGGAGCATATGAAAATATCCGTAAATGATATTGCAACGGGTGAATACAGTTGCACATTCTATACAGATAACACCGACCCTGACACGGGCAGAATAAGAATTATAGTTGCAAGATAAAAAATGCAGATGCGAAAGCATCTGCATTTTTTATTCAATTAATAATCCCAGTCTCCTATAAAATAAAATACATCAGTAGCAATCTCGCCCCAGCCTGCTCTCGCAATTATAATGTGAGGGCAAACTTGTTTGATTTTTGCATCAGCCCATAAAATTTCAGTATATGTGTCATCCATAATAGGTCTGAATAAATTATAATTAGGAGGTACGTACCCTGGGGAAGGTTCGACTCTGATGCCACTATCCTTTGGTTTTTCAAAGTTATAAACATACGTGTTAATGTCTTGGCCGGAGTAGTAGGTATCTAATTCTGTGGTTTGATTTAAATTGGAAATTCCATTATCAAAATCTTTGAGGATTTCTGTACATCCATAATTGTCTCCTCTAAAAAAGTTACCAACAATACCGGCATGGGATAATGTTCTAATCTTTGAATTATTTATGTGACTTGGTGTAAGCATACCTGCAAGAGTTAAGTTCATCATCGTCTCATACGTTGTAGTTTCAGTCATATCAAAAACTGTTTTTATCATGTCGGAATTAACCCATCCGCTTGAAGTTTTGGAATACATTATGATGTCACCCTCAACAAGATTAGCGTCGGTATAGAGTGTATCCTCTATACCGTCATAAAATACCATGTATTTATAACCATCATTAGTTCCGACTGTTGCAGTGCCATCACATTGTTTTACGATTGCAATGGGTGATGCTGCATTTAGCTTGTTCATTCCATCAGTTATAATTACAAAAGTATATATGCCATCAGAATTTTTGTTGTAGAGATAAGCACTATATAAATTTCCATCCTCGAATTCGTTGAGTGTTGATGTGTAAATAGAGTCTCTCTTGTCTGCAAGATAGTTTGTCAGGTTAATAATGGTGGTTTCTTTGCTAATCCTGAACTCGCTGAGCTTTGTTGATGTAGCTTCATATTTAAGATTTGAAACTGATGAGTTTGCAGGCGTAATTCCTGATTCAAGAGTAAATTTATTGTTGGTTAAGCTGTATATAACAGCAGATTTTGAAGGATTCAGTTTAAAATCATCATAGCTGAAACTATACTCGTCCGAATCCTCTAAACCAAGCAGTGAAGCAATTTCAGCTGTTTCTGTTTCGTTTGCTACAGAATATTCAAGCTTTTGCCCATATTGATTAATAATTTCAACCTTATAAGAGTTATCATCCGATATCCATAGTCGTGTAATCAAACAATAGTTAGTGTTGTTAACGTCATCTAAAATCTTTGTTGTACTATTGCAGAAAGGCTTTAAATTTCCGGTTTCATCCCATAGAAAGGCTTTTATTTTATTAACCTTGTCAAGAGAAAAGCTTGTAATATCAGAAAGATTGAAGGAAAATTCCGGTTGGAATGAGCAGTCTAATGTTTCACAGCCAATAAATTTGTTGTCATTATATCCCGCCACAAGAACAGTGGCATTTGCATATAAATCTTTTATGTACTGATAATCATTCGTTGATATTGTGTTTTTTACAGATAGAGTCATATCTGTAATGGTCATATCCAATTCGCCTGAAATCCACACATCATCCGTAATCCATGTTTTATCCGTTGTGGATGCATAGGCGGGAATAAATGATGTGCAAATTATAGTGGTCAGTAATAAAGATATTATTTTCTTTAGCTTCATATATGTCACTCCTTCTATGTTGTTTACTTAATTATATTATACAATATTTCCCAAGTCAATAGCATAATTCACAAAGGATGCACAAAAACATGTCGCAGTGCTATAAACAAATGCCAAATTTTCAATGCAAATAAAGGGTTTTTTGTGGCCAATGTCGAAATTATAAAAAGAAGGAAAAAAATTTAAAAATTTTTGTTATTTTTTTTGAATTTGAGGTAAATATATAATATAAGGAAAGAATACGCAGTAAAAAAGGAAGGAGGGGAGCCCGATGGCGTTTGTATCTGACGAGTTATTTAACGAGATTTGTATGCAGAATGATATTATCGATTACGCATCATCATTTATGACAATAAAAAAGAACGGCAAGGCGTATATGGCTTGCTGTCCTTTTCATAACGAAAAGACCCCCTCTTTCAGTATAGACCGTGACAAGCAGTTGTTCCACTGCTTTGGTTGCGGAGCCAGCGGAAACTTTGTTCAGCTGGTTATGCGGTTGGAGGGGTTAGATTATAGGGATGCAATGAAACAGCTTGCAGACCGCGTAAACATAACTATCCCTGAAAACGGTGTGCGTGAATCAAGTGCTATTGTTAAAAAGAAAGAAGCAATTGAGGAAATGAATAAGCTTGCGGCAAGATTTTTCTATGATTCACTTGCAGACCCCGATATTGGCCGTGAGGCGAGAGGGTATTTTGCCGCAAGAAAGTTAAGCAAGGAAACAATTATAAGATTTGGTCTTGGTTATGCACCAAACTCAACGGATGCACTCTTAAAGGTTTTAAGAGCAAAAGGCTACAGCGATGAAATGGCGATTGAAGCGGGACTTGCCGTTGAGAGAAACGGCAAAGCGGTGGACAAGTACCGTAACCGTGTTATATTCCCCATAATAAATGCCCGTGGCAAGGTAATAGGCTTTGGTGGCAGAGTAATGGGTTCTCACCAATTGCCTAACGGTGTAAAGCTTGCCAAGTACCTTAACTCACCCCAGACGGTGGTGTTTGATAAGGGAGCAAACCTGTTTGCATTAAATCTTGCAAAGAATTCCAATGAAAAACGGATAATCCTGTGCGAGGGATATATGGATGTTATATCTGTTCATCAGGCGGGAATAACAAACTGTGTTGCAACCCTGGGAACGGCAATAACGGAAACGCAGGCAAAGCTTTTAACACGCTATGCCAATGAAATTTTAATATGCTATGATATGGATGAGGCAGGCACAAAGGCGGCACTTCGTGCCATCGACGTAATCCGCAAGGCAGGCGGACGGTCTGCGGTAATGCGTATAACGGGTGCAAAGGACCCCGACGAATACATAGCAAAGTATGGAGTTTCAGGCTTTAAGACGGCAATTGAGAAGGCTGTGCCCGGTACAGCATTTAAACTGGGGCTGATTAAACAAAGCTATGATATAAACGATACCGACGGTAAAATCAGATTTATTGATGATGTGGCACAGTGCCTCAGTGAGATAGACGATAATGTCGAGGTTGAGGCTTACATAAACAAGGTTGCACAGGAAACGGGAATTTCTGCAAGAACAATTTCCGGTAAAGTTGCAGAACATAAAGTAAAAACTTACAGAAAGCCGCCTGACCGTACGGCAGATGATTATAAACGCAAAGAAACGGATACTATTAACCGTCAATCAGATGCAGAGGCAAGGGTGACAAACACCGAGATTGCGGCGGAGAAAAAACTGCTTTCATTAATGGCGAGAGGCAAGAGGCTTTGCTTAAAAGCATCAGAGCTTATAAGTCCTGAAGAGTTTTCCAATGCTATTTACCAGAAGATAGCAGGAAAATTATATGACGCAGTCAAAAACGGACGGCAGATAGATGCAGGAATGATTCTTAATGATTTTTCCGGTGATACAGAGGTTGAGAATGTGGCAGCGTCGGTATTCTTCAATAATGAGGAATACTCTGACAACGATGAAACTTTGTTTGACCTTATTTACACAGTGAAGATTAACAGAATACAAACGAAAACAGCAACTGCAACAGACCCTGCAGAGATAAAGGAACTGATAAATCAGGAACGTATTCTTAAAGAGTCAAGAGCAGATTGGTCAAAAAACATATAACTCGGAGGGGATAGAAGTGGATAACGAGAAAGAGATTATTCAGACAGAAAATGTTGAAACAGAGGAGCAGAAAGAGCTTATCGAAAAGAAAAAACAGGTAAAGCGTGATCTTATTGAAAAGGGTAAGAAGACGGGATACCTGACTTATAACGATATAGCTATCGCCTTAAGTTCATTTGATGTTGATGCGGACGAGCTTGAAAAGCTTTACGAACGTCTTGAGAATGAGAAAATTGACGTAATTGAGGATATGGACAAGGAGCTTGAGGATATTGAGGTATCCAAGGAAGAGCTTGAGGACCTGTCAGTTCCCGAGGGAATCAATATTGATGACCACGTTAAGATGTACCTTAAGGAGATAGGTAAGGTAGACCTTCTTATGGCAGAGGAGGAAACAGAGCTTGCACGCAGAATGGCTGACGGTGACGAGGTAGCAAAGAAGAAGCTTGCAGAGGCGAACCTTCGTCTTGTTGTAAGTATTGCAAAGCGTTATGTGGGCCGTGGAATGCAGTTCCTTGACCTTATTCAGGAGGGTAACCTTGGCCTTATCCGTGCAGTAGATAAGTTTGACTACACAAAGGGCTATAAGTTCTCAACTTATGCGACCTGGTGGATTCGTCAGGCAATTACCCGTGCAATCGCAGACCAGGCACGTACTATCCGTATCCCTGTTCATATGGTTGAAACCATTAACAAGCTGGTTCGTGTATCACGTCAGTTGGTACAGGAATTAGGCCGTGAGCCTACACCCGAGGAGCTTGCAAAGGGACTTAATATGTCAGTTGAGAAGGTTCGTGAGATTTCAAAGATTTCACAGGAGCCCGTATCCCTTGAAACCCCCATCGGTGAGGAGGAGGACAGCCACCTTGGTGATTTTATACCCGACGATGATGCACCTGCACCCTCCGAGGCTGCAAGCTATGTTCTTTTAAAGGAGCAGCTTGTTGAGGTATTAAAGACACTTACTCCCCGTGAGGCAAAGGTTTTAACATTAAGATTTGGCCTTATTGACGGCAGACAACGCACCCTTGAGGAAGTTGGTAAGGAGTTTAACGTAACCCGTGAACGTATCCGTCAGATTGAGGCGAAGGCATTAAGAAAGCTTCGTCATCCCAGCCGTTCAAAGAAGCTAAAGGATTTCCTTGATTAATAAGGTGACAGATATGGATTGGATAAAAGCAACAGTATATACCACAACAGAGGGTATAGAGGCGGTTTCAGGCAGACTTATGCAGCTGGGCATAACAGGTCTTGTAATTGAGGACGAAAATGAGTTTAACGAGTTTCTTGAGGAAACCAAGGATACATGGGATTATGTTGACGAGGACCTTATCCGTGATATGTCAGGTGAAACGCGTGTTATTGCATACGTGAGTGACGACATTTCAGGCAGAGAGCTTCTGTCGGCAATTTCGGGAACTCTTGCAGAGCTTCAGGAGCTTAATGAGAATAATATCTACGGCAGACTTGAGGTTGAGGTTGAGGGCACAAAAACCGAGGACTGGGCTAATGCGTGGAAAAAGTATTTCCATACCATGGAGATTGGTGAGAAGATCCTTGTAAAGCCTATGTGGGAAGAGATTGAAGCACCCGAGGGTAAGGTTGTATTTAATATCAACCCCGGTATGAGCTTTGGTACAGGCTCCCACGAAACAACGCAGTTGTGCCTGACACAGCTTGAAAAGTATGTGACACCCGGTTGCCGTATGCTTGATTTAGGTTGTGGCAGCGGTATTCTGTCAGTTGTATCATTGCTTTTGGGTGCTGATGAGGCAGTTGCCGTTGATATTGACCCTAACTGTATTGATACAGCTTATGAAAATTCCGATATGAACGGTATTGACCGTAGCCGTTATAAGGTAATTGCAGGCAATGTGGTAACAGACCCTGATGTTAAGGCAATTATTTCCCAACACAAATATGAGGTTGTAGCGGCAAACATTGTTGCCGATGTAATTATCGGTCTTGCACCTACGGCACGCCTTTATATGAAAGAGGGCGGTGTGTTTATTACATCAGGTATCATTGACGGCAGACAGGACGAGGTAAAGACAGCATTAGAGGACGCAGGGTTTGCTGTGACCGATATGGAACGCAGAAAGGACTGGTGGTCCATTGTCTGCAAGTAATATACACGTTCATACCTGCAAGGGATATAATTTTTACACCGTACATACAGACGGTAAGAAATATATTATCGGCGGTATGCCTGAAAGCTTAAAGGATATTTATATAAAGGAGGCAAAGGATGCCGATTGTATAATTCTTCTTACATCAAAGCCTGAATTTTGCGGCGGGCTTTGTGAGGTGCTTGATACTACTGCGGATGTTGAGATTCTTGCATCCTCTGCAGGATTAAGAAACATCAAGGAGATTGTAAACCGTGATATAAAGGAAAACCTTATAAAGGACTCAATGGAGCTTGACGGGTTTAAATTTTTTATAACACCCAATATTCACTGGGTTGATACGGTTATGGTAAAATACGGTGATACCCTTTTCTCCGGTGAGATGTTCTCACAGAGTGAGGATATGGAGAATTATTACCGTGATAATATTGCTGTAAACCGTGGTTTTGTAAAGTCTGCACTTGAAAGACTTAAGGGTGAGGAGTTTAATACAATCTGCCCTGCAACAGGTGAAGATGTTGATAAAGGAACGGCTTTTGATATTTATGAGAGGCTGACGGCAGAGGCGGAGCATACACTCACGGCGGCGGTTTTGTACAGCAGTCAGTACGGTTTTACAGAAGCTATGGCGGAGTTTGTAAAGGACAGGCTTTGTGAAAGCTATTCTGTTTACTATATTGATGCAAAAATGGCAGACAGAAGTGAAGCCATTGAAAAAGTCAATGCTTGCGATTTTCTTGCCGTTGGAACAAATACAATAAACCGTAATGCGCCAAAGGAAATATGGGATATTATAACAGGTCTTGACCTTGTCAATAAACGTGGTATGCCGTACTTTGTGTTTGGTTCATTCGGTTGGGCAGGTGACGGCATTAAGCTTATTGATAAGACTTTGACCGCTATGGCACTAAAGCCTGTGTCAAAACCTGTTGAGGTATTGTTTAAGCCTGCAGATGAGGATTTTAAGAAATTAGAAAAGGCAGTTATAAAGGCAAATGAATATACAAAAAGCAACCAGTGATAATGATATTAAAAGAATAGCCGACCTTGCCACAATTATCTGGCATGAGCATTTTGCGACTATCTTATCACCTGAACAGATTGATTATATGGTGGATAAGTTCCAGTCATACAATGCGATAAAAAAAGCCGTCACAGATGACGGTTATACATACTATATGGCAGAGGAGGATAACGACCTTTGCGGTTATCTTGGTATCCACGACGAGGGGAATGGTGTTATCTTTATCAGCAAGGTTTATGTGCGTAGTGACAAGCGTAAGATGGGCATTGCGACTAAGCTTTTAGAGAGGCTCAAAGCCGATTATCCCGAGGCACATAAATGGTATTTAACCGTTAATAAGTACAACTATGGCTCAATTGCCGTGTACGAGAAACGAGGTTTTAAAAATGTAAAAGACCTTGTAACAGATATCGGAAACGGGTTCATAATGGATGACTACGTAATGGAGAAAATATTAGAATAAATAAAACCGTTTGCTATGTGAGGCAAACGGTTTTGGTATATATAAATATGTATGGTAACCATATACATTTATATGTTTTACAATATAATAAAATTATGTTATAATGTAGATAAATATTTGAAGCCAAAGAGGTTTTACTATGAAATGGTACAATCCTAAGAACGAGCCCTTTTTAATTTCGGGCTTTCCGTTTTATAACACAGACAAAACATACCGTCGTATGCCTGTATCTCCAAGATGCAGTCTTCCTGAAATGGTGGATATTCTTGCCAATGAAACAGCGGGCGGACAGATTAGATTTCATGCGAAACTTAAAAATCTAAAAATCGAGGTTTTCTGTGGAAAAAATCGTGAAACCATGTACCCGCATCTGCCGTGCACAACAAAGCGCGGTTTCGATTTTTATGCATCACATAATGGCAGAGATTATGAATTTGTAGGTGTAGCAATGGGGTATGACGAGAAAACAGAACGCTATGAAGCCACCTTTATTAACGAGGATAAGCCCATAGAAATAGATATTCTTTTGAATTTTCCGCTTTACGGTGCAGTAGATAAAATCTTAATAGGTACAGATGATGAGGCAGAAATATCGGCACCGGAGAAAGTGTTTTCAGATGACAGAAATATTGTCATCTATGGAGGCTCCATTCAGCAAGGTGGTTGTGCATCACACCCGGGAATGTGCGACAGCAACATTCTTTCGAGATGGCTTAACTGTGAGGTATACAATCTTGGCTTTGATAGTAGCGGAAAAGCAGAAGATGAGGTTGCGGAGATAATTTCTGACATAGAAAACACAAGGGCTTTTGTTATAAGCACAGAGGGTAATTGCCCTGATGGAGATTATATGAGAACGCACCTGAAAAGATTTATTGAAATATACAGAGAAAAGCACCCTGAAACCCCAATAATAGTTATGCCCTTCCCCAGAAGGACATTGGGAGAACTTTTACAAAAAAAGCAACAGTTACGCGAGGATAAATTTAATGCTCAGGCAGAAATTGTTGAAGCGTTTAATAAGGCAGGAGACCATAATTTACATCTCCTGGTGCAAAATGATTATATAGAAGAAGAATTTGACGGAAAAGAAATCTGGCACGAGATTTTCTCAGATGGTCTGCATAAAACTGATTTAGGATATATTGCATCTGCAAAGGGACTATATAAAATGATAAAAAAATTGACATAAGAAAACGGTGACAGCTTAGTCTGTCACCGTTTTGTATTATTTTCATTATGCAAACTGTTTTATTGCGTCCTTAAGCCACCACTCGCCTATATCAAGTGCCTTGTACAAATCGTCACGAACAGCCTTTCTGAATACCTGACCCTTACCAAGCTCGCCTGTGTTGTCCATTACCTGAACAAGTATTTCCTCTGCGACCTCCAGATCTCCGACTTTCTTAGTCTTTGTTATATCAAGTACAAGTATTAGTTTATCTTCAAGGTTTCCGTAGTAAATTCTGTTGCCACATCTCATTATGGGCTTACCGTTGTATGTCATTGCCTTTTTCTTCTTTGCTACTGCCATTTTGCCATCTCCTTTCCCGAGTAAATCTCAATATAAATGTATTATAGCACAAAATTATCCTATTTGCAAGGGCTTTTTTACACCTTAATATGCTGTGCGAAAAATCTTGCGCTTTCAGGTGCATTTTTATTTACATATATCATTGAATTTCTGAAGATGCCGTCATTTATTCTAATAAGAGAAATAGAATCGTCAAGCTGATTTTCCCATGAGAATGATGGAATAATCGATACCCCCATTTCCATTTTAAGATATTCGCGGATATAGTAAGGGTCGTCACATTCAATTACAATATTGGGACTGAATCCTGCCTGTCGGCACAATTTGTCTGTGATACTGCGTAGGCTGTGGTTTTGAGAAAGAGAAATAAATTTCTCATTTTTAAGCATATTCATTGGTATGGATTTCCTGGATGAAAGTGGGTTTGATATGTGGCACGCCAACATAATCTCCTCGGTGAGGAACTCATATTGTTCAAAATCTCCATTTTCAATTATACTGTCAGTTATTACTATATCGTAATTTTTGTAGTCCTTGCTTTCGACAAGGTCAAGGGAAAAGGAAACATTAGGGTACTTGGCACGAAATTGAGAAATCACTTTTGTAATTATTCGTCTGTTGGTGCTTACCAGTATACGCACCTTGCCGTCGGGTTGTCCGTCTAAATCATGAAGCCCTGATTTCGCTTTCTCAAGTTCAAGAAATATATTTTCAACGCATGACAAAAATAACCGACCTTTTTCGTTTAAGAAAAGTTTATTGCTTTTTC
>JAZNVD010000006.1:0-3029 GCA_045592645.1 Candidatus Ornithomonoglobus sp.
CAGACAAAAAAATATTTTAGACGACGCATATAAAATGCTTAAATGCGGAGGATATTTAATGTACTCCACCTGCACATTCTCTTATGATGAAAATGAAGCAGTTGTAAAGTATATGATGGATACTTATAATATGGAGCTTTGTAAAATAGACGGACTGTCTATGTTATCGTCAGGCGTTGGTGAAGGAATGGAGAGTTGTCGCAGAATATTTCCCCATAAGAATAAGGGTGAGGGACATTTTACGGCTCTTTTAAGACGCACAGAGGAAAGTGAAAGCCGCACAATAACGAAAAAGAAAAATGCGAAGCCTGATGTGGCGCTTGATTATGCAATAAAGCTTTACCGTGAGTTCGAGAAAAAAACGCTTAACAAGAAATGCGAGGGTGAGTTTGTGCTTTTCGGAGAAAATCTCTATTTGTTACCCTGTGAGGTAGACATAGACAAGCTTCGTGTTTTAAGATGCGGACTGCATCTGGGAGAAGTAAAGAGAAACCGGTTTGAACCGTCCCATGCATTATCCCACGCTTTTGAGAATAATATATATATTAATAAGGTAGAAATTCCGTTGACGTCCCCTGATGTTAATAAATATCTCCACGGGGAAACAATCGCGTATGATGTTACGGGCTGGTGCGTAGTAACAGTAGACGGGTATCCCTTGGGTTGGGGTAAAGGAAGTAACGGAATTGTTAAGAATCACTATCCAAAATCTTTGAGAATTTTATAAAAAGTTAACATAACCTCCTTGTAGTTACCATAAAATAGGTAAAAAGGCATAAATGTTACTGAAATATTACGAAATATGTCAGCAATATTGCAAAAAAGTTGCAAAATCTTTATAAAAAGGGTTGACAAAGCATATTAAGTGGTGTATAATGGTATTTGTAATATTTCGGTAACATTTATGCAAACTTCGTAACAAACTATTTTTTGGCCGAAATTACACATAGGAGGTTTTATTTAAAATGAGGAATTTAAAGCACACTATCATGGCTGTGGTATCAGTTTCATTGGTAGGAACGCTTAGCTTTTTCCAGGTGTCAGATTTATCTGCACAGATAATGGAAAGAGATTTAAGACTCAGCACTGCAAATAATATTGAAAGTATAACAATAACAGACGACACGCTTGCTGAGGCACCTGAAGAGATGTCTGAAGAGGAGACACAGCAGGCAATAGCTGAAAAGAGTTCATTAACAGCAGGATTTGCGAAGGTTACAGGGTCATGCGACTTAAAGGCAGCGCCCGGTGACGGAGCAGAAACAATCGGCACAATGAGTGGTGCTGAAAGCCTTGAGATACTTGAAAGTACAGAAGGCTGGTACAAAGTAATGGTAAACGGTCAGTCAGGCTATGTTAAGCATGACTATGTAACATTGGATAAGGCAGAGGCGGATATTGCCAAAAAGCAGACAGACCATTATAAAAAAGGTAAGGTAACTGCACAGAGTGGCCTTATGGTAAGAACATCAGGCAGTCAGGATGCAGAATGTATTGGTACAATTGACTGCGGAACAGAAGTAATCATTACCGATATGCAGAATAACTATATTAAGATTTTATACGGTAGTGAGTACACAGAAGGATATGTAGTTAATACAGGTCTTGAGTGTACAGGTGAATGGGTAACAAAGGCAGAAGTTCATACAGCTGTTAAGAAGGCAGCTGATGAAAGAGCAGCCAGAGAAGCGGCAGCGGCGGCAGAAGCGGCACGTGCCCGTGAAGCGGCAAGATTAGCGGCAATAGGATACTCATCATCAGAGACAACAAAGAAAACATCAAGCAGCAGCACATATGTTGCACCTGCAGCATCAGGCAAGGGTGGAGCAATTGTTGCATCAGCACAGAAATATCTTGGAGTACCATATGTATGGGGCGGAACAAGTCCCAGAGGTTTTGACTGTAGCGGACTGGTACAGTATGTATGCAAGCAGAACGGAATCTCACTTCCCAGAACTGCGGCATCACAGAGAAATGCCGGAAAATATGTAAGTCGTGCAGATTTGCAGCCCGGAGATTTGGTATTCTTCAAGAGTGGCAGCCGTATTAGCCATGTAGGTATTTATATTGGTGGAGGAAATATGATTCACGCACCTCAGACGGGTGATGTGGTAAAGGTTTCATCAATCAATACAACTTACAGAGTTAACAGATACGCCGGAGCTGTAAGAGTATATTAAGAACCAAAAAGCTTACCTGCTTTGTAAAATAGAGAAAAACAACCCCGAACGGTACGGGGTTGTTTTTGTGTTTTTGTTTACATTGACATTTTTTCTGTTATGTGGTATTTTAAAAGTATAGAATCTATTATTTGAGGAGGATTAAAAATGAAAAGAGCAACAAAAGCATTGAGTTTATTTTTTGTAACCATTTTTTGTGTTATGAATCTGTACATGCCGACAACATTCGCGAATAACGTTGATTATGTGAAATTATTTGGCGATTTTATTCACGGTCATAATGATTATAATACCAAATTAGAGGACTTTTTGCAGGGAAATTATGATGTATGTGATTTTGCATTTTTAAAAGACTGTTATATGGTTGACATGAATAATGACACTGTGCCGGAGTTGTTATGTGTATTTTGTGATGAAGACGATTTTGGACCTAATGAATATGCCGTATTGATAGAGTATGATAACGGATTTAAGTTAGGGAATACGATACCATTTGGTTATTTAAACAGACGTTATGCGACAGCATATAGTCGTGTATTAAAGGCAAATGGAAAATTTTACAGAGAAGAATATTCAATGACAAATGCGGACTGGAACAGTCAATTTCCGTGGGAGACGGCGATAGAGGAAAGTAAAATAACAATAAACGAAAACGGTACAGAGAGAATAGTATATTCAACGAGGAGTGATTCGACGGGGTGCTATGTTAACGGTCAAAAGGTTGAAGAAATTGATTATTCTTATGTAATGAACAATTATGAAATTGTGGCGGATGGTCGAAATTATGAATATATTGGTGAACACATTCCGCAATATGGTGCAGATTACACCAGATTTTGGGATGTAAAG
>JAZNVD010000007.1:0-9571 GCA_045592645.1 Candidatus Ornithomonoglobus sp.
ATTGTTACCCGCACCATCTATGTACTTGGTAAAGATGTTAGGTGTCAATGTGGCTGATGATGAAGTAGTACCAGGGAAAAGTAATCCTGTTAATTCGGATTTTGCATATCTCTGTAACTGTCCGCTGGTCGAGTTAAGGGTAAACCTGTACTTACAAGTAGTATTAGCATACTCAGAGAAGAACACGTCAACGCCCTGGATACCAGCATATACAGGAGTAACACAATCATATAATTGCTCCGCCATAACACCGCATCTGTATCTTGGTACGATTGGTAAAAGTATAGAACATACAGGGTCTCTTGGCATAACCTGATACAATGGGTTAATACCGTTAGCGGTGTACCTTATATAAGGATATGAGGAATACTCATTTGCGCCCGTAGCAAGTACGCCTGAAATTGATGTGTTCCCTGTCTGTCCGTGCATCACCCTTCCGTTATAATCAGAGGCATAATGGAACCATTTACCGGTCTCAGAATCATACATGTTAAGATAGCTTGTAGTGTTAATCAATACGTATCTGTCGTCCAATAATGTACTTAATTCATTACCAGCTACGGTTCTAATCTTGTGCCATTTACCTGCCTTGTCCTTATAAAGAACTGCACCACCATAAACCGTTACATAGCTTGATTCATCAATGGATTCCCAAGGCGTAAGCAAGGTACCCATACTGTTTAAAGTAGATGCATAGCTGATGCCTTGGAGATAAGCGAACCCTGATGATGTTACATTATAAAGCAGATAGAATGGTGAGCCATCCTTGATAGGAACCCTGTATCCACCTACTGTGTAGACAAGCAAATCTTCTGAGGAGCCAGAAAGGGAAGCATCCCCAGTAACCTCATAGCTGTAATAGTTGAAGCTGCTCTGTCTTGAAGTTCCAGGCATATATCTGAACGCATATCTGTTGCTGAAAGTCCACTCACTGAACCTGGCTCCTGCAAGTTCCTTTCCGTTCGCAGCCAAGTCTTTCGGACAACATGCTGAATCATTGTTGAACTTGGCCGTCATAATGAATAAGCCTTGGTCAATCACAAAGCTGTTGCTTCTTGCGGCATAGCATCCATTAGTGTTCTGGTTAGTTGAGACAGTCTGTCCTACTGTCAAAGTAGTTCCTTCCAAGCTTCCATATGTTCCTTTCATACAGATATATGGTTGGAAATCATAGACCATATGATAGTTGGCCCACTCTTGGTTATAGCTGGATGCTGAGCTCTTGTTTACGTTAAATGTCCATAAGGAGTAGAAATTTCCATCATCACCTGCTATAGCCGGAACCGTTACTGACTTGCCTGTGTTCCCTGAAACACCGGTTGTTGTCTCATAGGTATATCCATTGTTATTATTCAAGTATATCCTTGGGTCAATCTCATATCGTACATGACCAGTCCATACTATTATGTTCTCATCAAAGTTCCAGCCTGCCGTAATCCCTGCCTGTGTGGAATACTGTGTCAGGACATACTCAACTTTTACTTCCCCTACACCCTGATTCTCTATTCGACCATTTGCTATTGTACCTGCGGTAGCGACGATTTGGGCTGTAGGCATACCACCAACAAGTACGCCCTGCATTGTATATGTTCTTCCAGGGTCTCCGGTTAATGTAATGCTCCTCTTTCTTTCTGTTATGGTTATTGAGTAAATGTAATATGTAACCCCTCCAGTAACAATAGACCTGTTAGTGCTGGAAGGGACTACACCACTAGGAAAATGGTACAATGGACCGACAGGACTTGCTGTATTCTGAAGATAGTCATAATAATCCTGACCATTACTTGAAAGATAAAGTTTCGTAGTTGATGAATCAGTAGAGCCTGTCTTTAAGAACATTGATTTTGTTTGAACGACATCATAGGCAGTATTGCCATTATTCATACACTTGAATGTTGAGATAGCCGTAAAACTTAATCCGGATGATACGTTAAGTGCATATGTAAAGAAGCCGTTCTTCTTGGTATCCTCGACCTCACCATACGATGATGTCAATGAGATAAACCATCTGCCAATATTGCTCTGATAGTATCCTGTTATAACTGGGTCAGTAACCCTCAGGTTGTCAAGCGTGTCAAGGGCAGCAACTGTTTGCTCGCCATCACTAGTGAATCCCCTTTGTATTTTCCATGTAACATTAGATGTAATGGAAGTAATTATTCTTGAGGAAGCATCTAATTTGATGTTAAGAACCTTATAAGCCGTTCCCTGGACATAGGCCACGACAATAATGATATTGCTTGCTGATTCAACGAATACCCTCGTATCAATGACAGCCCCGTTTATAGTATATGAACGGAACGTAGCCTGGGAATTAAGCAATACATCTACGCCCGTTGATGTTCTTTTGACCGCAACATAGTTATTCTCAGAATATAATCCAACTGCAAGAATGTCCCTTCCGAATGTATCCATGTCCGTCTTTTCAAACATGTTTGCGGTAATATCAGGAGAAAGGGTATCATTATTTTCCTGCAGATGACCGTTCAGTAATCTAAACCTTTTGCCGTTCTTGGTATAAATGTACTTGTCATTCTCTTTCTGTAACCAGACTGGCTGCAACATGGAATTCAAGTACGGGCCGTTAACCTTTTCCCAGTTCTGAAATGATGTATCAATGTGTGGCTTGTCATCCGCAAGATTAAGCAAAGGAGGCCACTTTAACTGCGATTTGTCTGCTTTCGTGTTCATTGTATCCGTTATCCCCTTTATCCCCTGTATACCTTTGTTATTCTTTTATACTTTCCGTCCGCATTCAATGCTTGTCCCAATAGACCCTGAGCCTGGACTAACTGTGTATTAAGGTTCTCCGTGGATGCGTTCTGTTTCATGGCGTATCTTAATGCAAGCTCATATGACAATACGCTTACGTACAAGTCATTCGGAAAATTAAATAATGTGTCATCGTAAGCTGATACAACCCTGTCAGACAGAATATAACCATAGTTAATGGCACCTAAATAGCCCTTTACGGGTGTGTCATTGACAAGAATTTGTCCCTCTGCGGTTATGGTTAAAATTTTATTGTTATCGAAAACAATGCCATTATCCGTAATACCGACGGGGTTTGCGGTTTCATCAAATGTATATAATGAGTTGTTGTCCTCATCATAAAGCGTGTTGTTCGTGTAGAAATATGTATTTCCATCTGGGGCTTTATATGCGGCCCTGATGTAATTATCTGATGTAAACAATATAGTACCACCAAGCACCCTTACATAATAATTATTACCACTCTTTACCTCAAATGTATTAGGAAGGTTAGTCCTAAAGTATTTATCAACGGTTCCGCCAATGCTATAGCCTCCATCACTTACACCAAACTTGTAGAACCCATCATTATATGCGAAACCTTTGTCAGAAAGCTGTTTTGGATATGGCTCATCATCGTAAGGATAGTATGCTCCAATCCTCTCTCCGCTTACAAGGTTATCAAGATAATAATCGTCATCATCACGGTCCATGTATTTAATCAATGCGGAGTTCTTGTAGGATGTCTCTACGCCTGAAATAACATGCGAGACATCAATGTCCCTGTCAGGGAACGTAATGTAGACGGGGGCTTTGTAGTATGTCATAATCAAATGCCCGCCCGTACCATAAATCCTTAACTTATCATTGACCACTTCGTATGTGGATGACGCATCGGATTCACTGTCGGCTTTCCTGCTAATCTGCCTGTTTGTCTGGTATTCCCTTATGCTCTGTATCTGATAAAAGTCATCAGGAAGGTCAAATTCAACGACCCCGTTAAAGTTTGTTCCGTTAAGCATAACTTCCTCAACAAAGCTTTTGTCACCTTTGCTAATCAAGAACTGGTAGACATTCTTCCATGCGTCATTTATGTAATCAATGTGCTCCTTATGAGTTAGGAAATCAGTATTGGCTATGTCCGCTAAGTGCAAAGCCCTGTCTATTATTTCTGATGCCTTATACTTTCTCATTTGTTGTTCTCCTGCTCTATTAGTTTATGCTTGGCATCAAGGAACTCATTAAGCCTGTACAGGTATTTGCAATTATAGTTATGTGGCAGACTGACACAGGTATTACAAATATCTGACTTCCTATACTTACACTTAAAGCATTGTGCCATTGTCGTGCCTTTTGGGTTGCTTGGTTCCTGGCTTGAATCCAATAGATTGCATTTGGTGTATTTGCCCAATGTGTCAATCTGATTTGAGTAGCTTCTTAGACCCCTTGCGAATGCCTTGCACCCCGTCATGCCTTTATTAATATCATACTTTTCTGCTTTCAATCTGATATGCCATAAATATGGGTGGTCCCAGTATTTATCCAGCTGCGCAAAGTAATCGTCCAAATCCTTAATCTCAAACGTTCCGTTATCCCCGGACATTGGAATGCTTATCCTTATGTTAATGTCTTCAATGTCATATGTCTTCTTCCAGTTATCCCAATAGTCTATGATTGCCTTAATGTCCTTGTTAAGCTCATGCGTAACCGTATTTACGAACAATAATCCCTTCTTTGCCAGTCTAATCACATTCTCATTAGTAGCAGGGTCAAAAGGTGTCCTTAAATGCTGGGCGGGACCGTCATGACTGAACTGCATCCTTATGTTATTCTCAATCAGATAATCGGCAATGCCCTTGTCGCATAGCAATATGCCATTGGTAGATGACTGTATTCTCTTCTCAGGCCAATGCTTATGCAGGATGTCAACAAGCCGCTTGAACTCTTTTAGATGCAACAAAGGCTCCGTGCCCCATAGCTGAAACCTGTCTATTCTTCTTGGGTGTTTCCTTATGGCGGACACCAAAGCCCCTTCATCTATTATAATGTTGTCTTTATCTTTGTTTATGTTGTCTGAAGTCCTGGAGCAACAATAAGCACAAATGCCATTGCACTGCCTTGCCCCATACATTACTATTGAAAATAAGTTATCCTTCATTGTAATCCTTTAAATGTCGTCTACATCAATTGTAGGCGTATCACAGACCGGAATGTCACAGTCACCATCACAACAGTCACAGTCCGCATCACAACAGTCGCTGTCACAGCAGCTATCATCACAACTATCGCTGTCACAGCAGTCACAGTCCGCATCACAACAGTCGCCGTCACAACAGTCACAGGGCTCATCGCAAGAAGGCTCATCACAGGATGGTGTATCACTACTACCCTCACCCCCACCTTCACCACTTGCCGCCTCATTTGCCGCATCTATAATGTCTTGAATGTCTTGATTTATTACATCACTTGTCTCGTCTGTTGGTGAATAAGTGTTTGGTGCATTGACATAACCACCGTCTTCCTCTGTTGGTGGGCTCATGCTTTCCAAATACGCATCTACGGCTTCTTGTGCAGTTCCACCGTTTTCAATGACCGTCGCAGCAGCATCCAAAGCATCCGCACGGTCCCCTGGTACCGTGTCCGTAACATGGTCTGAAGTAGGAAGATTTCCGGTTAGTACGTCTACTATGGTGTCAAAAGGTGAACGTGGGTCTTGCTCGTATACGAACTCACGCCCATCGTCCGCCCTTGACCTGATTGAATCTGCGGCTTCTTGCCTTGCATTTTCCTTGGCTTCCTCAGGCGTGGATGGAAAGGATGGCGTGGATGGGGTATTTGTGGTCGTGGTCGTAGGAATCTCTGCCTTTACCTCTTCTTTTACTTCCTCTTTTACCTCTTCCTTTACTTCCGGGTTTGCTTTTATAACCTCGACGACTTCCTCCGTTTCGCTTTCCACAGATTCCGCCTTTTCCTCTATCTCTTCCTCATCATCACTTCCGCCTTCATCACTTCCGCCATAGTTATCATCCGTTATCTCTTCCACGGCTTCCACCATTGCCTCAGTGTGCTTTATCTCGTCCCTAATCGGCGTAGTGTCTATGCCCGTTTCGCTTTCCCACGAATCTATGATTTCCATAAGTTGTCCCAGCGTTTTCTTGGCATCATCCATGTAATAATAGATTGTCTGGTACAGCATCATTGTAAGAGCCCTTACATCATTTATGTCCTTTACCTTCTCATTGACTATACCTTTGTACCGGTCTACAATGGTTATGCTGCTCCTGTCAAGCGTTTCCTTATTATAGCTGTTTATTGTAAGCATTCAAAAGCGACCTCATGTTCGTCTTTATGTTTATGAAAGACTGGCTGTTTCTCAGCTGATTACTGTACCACCAGTATACTATTTCCAATGTATCTATAATGTCATTAAGCTCCACCGACGTGTTGTTCTGCCATTTATTAATCTGTATAGCCGCACGGTTGTAGCTTCCCAATGACCTTGACGTTATCAATTGCTCCATTGTATCGTAGTCCCCCTTGTCGTCTCTATCAGGTTCTTGGCAATGCCTTGCAGTCTTTCTATGCGTCTCCACAAGACCTGAATGTTCTTTATAGCCTCACTTATGTCATAAAGCTCCGCCATCGTTCTGCGGTATGTCTTGTCAATGTCTTTTCTGTGAGCCTTTTCCCATTCCATAATGCCCTTTAACACTATGTTCGTGGTCTTAATGTCCTCTGCCTTTGGGTCGTGTGAAATTACCATATGTCTACCTATCTCCCAAAACAGCCCTGTTTTCCCTGTTTCTCTCTTCCCTGACGTGCTCATATCCCCAGTCAACCGCCCATTGCCTTGAAGCATAGAGTAATGCCATACAGGCGTCACCGTGGTACAAGTCCTCATCAATCTCTGATGTAATGTTGTCGTCATCATCACGCTTATATACTATCTGGTCAAACTCATCGGCGATAATGCCGTCCTTTGGTATAAGGATATCGCCCAGACGGCACATTTCTGACAGTTGCGTAATGGCCATAGCCTTATCGTACTTCCAGCAAGGTCCCGCCGGCAGTCTGTGTACCCTGACCATTTCATCCAGTATGGAAAGGTCCGACGTATCGCCATAAATCCTTATGTTGTTGAGCGGCTTATCCCAGCTCATCAGGATTTCCCTTCCTTTCTGCAAGCATTCCTTATTCTTGGCTATAATGTCCGTTACCGTCGCCTTGTTGAACTTTGCCTCATAGAACACATAGCCTTTCCTCAACTGGGAATTACAAGCGACTCCTATTATCGCATTGTAGTCGGCATATCCGTAGTCATTGCCGATATAGACTTTATCAATCTCAAAGTCTGGCATTTTGTCATATGTCTTGTATCCTTTATATACCTGGGCTTCCGTATCCCACACCCACAAGCCCTTCATTTCCCTTTGGATGAACGCCGCTTCTTCCGTTATTCCCTTGGACCTGCATATAGACTGTATGTATTCCTCTACATTATGCAGGAACGGATTCCTGGTCATATCCCATGAATAATGATGCCATTCGTGATATTCCTTCCAAATCTTTTCTACCGCAGTATGAGGGATTCGTGGAGGCGTTCCAAGAAGTACAAGCCGACTGTCCACGTAGTCAGTCATAGCAGGGCTTAGTACGGTATCAATGAGGTACATCATGTTAATCTGGTTCTGAGCCTCATCAATTACCGCCGTGGAGAACTTATAACCCAAGAGCTTGTCAGCCTCGGCCTTGTTATTATTGCCCTTAAAGAGTATATTACTTCCGTTAGAGAACAGTATCTCACCGTCAGACTTTGATTCCTTTTCAATGGAGAATCCCAGCGACTTTGCCAGTTCCAGTACGATAGGATAACACTGCCTTATGCCGTTCTCAAACTTCATGGCAACGAATACCGCATGATGATTGGGTTCTATTGCATCCGCCAGCAACAAACGAGCCGCAAGCTCCGTCTTACCTACACGGCGGGAGCATATCACAATCTTCTTCCTGTAATTGTCAAGGAATACGTCCCTCTGTTCCTTATAAAGGGTATTCATAATCCTGAACTTTATGAAGTCAATGTCCCTTGACAGATACTTGTCCGTCTCAGAGTCAAGCTTTGATATTATGTCTTCCTGCAGGATTTGCTCCGCAAGAAGCTTTCCCAATGCGCCCGATGGATTGCTCTTAGCTTCCTTTAGCATTACGTCTATAAACTCCTGTGCATAGGACTTCTTCGTCCTGGAGTTTGGTTTCGTCAATGCGTCCCTTAGGGATGCGTATATCTCGCTTTTAATCGCCTTGGCTACGGAGCTTCTTCCGTCTACCGCTTTCTTAGCCATTGTTTATCTTTTCCCCCTTGTTGTTATGCCCTTTCTTCTTCCTTGTCGCCCAATACAATTCACTCTTCTCAAAGGTGCTTCCCCTGTAATACCCATCAGGGATGTCCTGCCCCTGGAACAAGTATATGTTATTATTTCCGTTCGTATAGCATACCCTGCCTTTCTGTCTTTCTGCGCTCTTTTGGGCGAACTCCTCTATTCTTGCGGTGTCCCAGTCCCTGAGCGGATTGAAGCTGTGCTTCTCAGCATACGATTTCTTTCTTTCCTCGCTCCATAAAGAATGCGGCAGTCTGCCTTTGATAAAGCCATCAGGGCATTCAGGTTGATATGTTTCAACCAGCGTTTCTGGGTTATAGAACCAGTAATGTCTTTTACTGGTATCCCTTTTATGAGCCGCCTTATGTGCTTCCCTTATCTGCCTGTTTATTTCCCTCAGGACAGAATTGTGCTTAATCCTTTTCTGTTTCTGCAGGTCCCTGTATTCCCGTGGTGTCATGCCATTATGGGATTCAATAAAGTCCTTATTCCTTTCCAGATATTTCTTTCTTCTTGTTTCTGTCTGTTTTCTGACAAGCTCCTTATAGGCTTCCTCACCCATAATGTCCGTCATCCTAACGCCATACATGCCATTAGCCGGACCGGAATATCCCCTGTCGAACTTTGATGGGTCTAGCCACGCCCCCTTGTTGTAGTTGACGTTATAGAGATTGTCGCACATATCCGCCATTATGCACAGGGATTCCATGATATCCATGGTCTCAACATCCGGCAGATTATCAATAAGAATCTCCCTTCTTTCAAGCAGTTCTTTATGCTTCTTATAATAAGAAGAGGATGTAACATAGCCGTCATTCCGCTTACATTCAGAATGCTTTCCAACATATGTACATCCGTTAGAGAAGTATAATTTATAAATGTATCTGTTTATGTTCTTTGACATCATACTATTAGTCGGTTGGTTAAGGCATTTTGTACAAAACGTTATCCACGTCACGGTGAATCATTCCGTCGTTCATTTCACGGAAGACTGCCTCACATTTCAGTCTGTCGCCAATGTTATACTTCTTCATTTTGGTCAAGAACGCCCTTGCCATTTTAGATGCGGTTGGATTCGCACATTTGCTGGGTTTGACTTGGTAGTGCACATAACCGTCATTTGTCTTTTCATCAACGAATCTGTATATTATGGTTCCGTCTTCCTTAATCTCTTCACTAACCCAAGTCAATGTAATCTTGAATTTCTTGCTTGTTCGCTGTTCATCTGTCTTCATAATTTATTCTCCTCTTATGAAAGGAGGGCGGGTATTTATCCCGCAAAATCTTTCGTATATTTAGTGAAGCTTTTCCAAAAGCATTATTTTACCCTATCACCGCCTCAATTACATTGAGTGCCGCATCGTTATAGTAGAACTGGTTTACCCACTGTCCGTTATTCAGCTGAATCTTGCCCAATTTTCCGTAAATGGGGTCTTGCTTCA
>JAZNVD010000008.1:0-5704 GCA_045592645.1 Candidatus Ornithomonoglobus sp.
GTCCTTGCCCATTCCCCGTTGGGGCAGATATTTAATTCTTTCCCATCTTTCCATAGAAAAAATCCTCCGAATTTTATATTATACCTGAATTGTACCATATAACATATCACAACACAAGACAATATAATTAAATTTATGGACAAAACTTGGGAAAAAATAAGCTGCAACCTTATAGCTTATTATGAGAATAAAACAAAAAGCCCCAAAATGGGGCTTTTTGTTTTATTCCTCGTCGTCCATTTCTATGTCAAGTTCTATCTCCTGATTGCAGTTGGGACATATAATGTTGTGGTCCTCATCCAGCATATCAAAGTCTACTACTACATCCTCACCACATTCAGGGCAGGTAATCTCAAACAAATCGTCCTCATCATCCATAAAATCGAATAAGTCGTCCTCATCGTCATCGTAGTAATCTTCGTCCTCGTCATCGAAATCATATTCGACATCGCCGTCATCAAGAAGGCTTTCAACCTCATCATAGATATCCTCAATATCCATCTCTGCAGCATAAATTTCCTCATCCATTTCGTCAAGGCGAGCCTCAAGCTCGTCATTTCTTGCCCATAGTGCATCAATCTCATCTGCAGCCTCTGCCAATACATCTATAAGCTTCTCAATAAGCTTGCCTTCCTCTGACTTTTCTGATAAATTCATACCCTCTGCAAGGCCTTTAAGATATGATACCTCTTTAGAAATTCCACTCATAGTGTCAACTCCTTTCAATTAAGACAATAGAGAAAATCTGTGATTTTCTCTATTGTATCCATTATCTTATTTTGTTACTCTTTCCATATACTCGCCTGTTCTTGTGTCAACACGGATAATATCTGAACCGTCAACGAACAAGGGTACCTGTACAACCGCACCTGTCTCCAATGTTGCAGGCTTTGTTGCACCTGTTGCAGTATTACCTGCAAAACCGGGCTCTGTCTCTGCGATAGCAAGCTCAACGAATGTGGGAGGCTCAATATCAAATACATTGCCCTTGTATGACAAAATCTTACATACGTCGTTCTCCTTAACGAACTTCATCTTGTCGGCAATATCACCCATAGCGATGGGAAGCATATCAAATGTTTCCTGGTCCATAAAGTAATACAAATCGCCATCATTGTATGAATACTGCATATCACGTCTCTCAACGAATGCGTTCTCAAACTTCTCTGTAGGTCTGAATGACTTTTCAACAACGCCACCTGTAATAACATTCTTCATCTTTGTTCTTACGAAAGCAGCACCTTTACCGGGCTTTACGTGCTGGAATTCAACAACCTGCCAAACTCCGCCATCCATCTCAAATGTAACGCCGTTTCTGAAATCACCTGCTGTTACCATAATATCAATTCCTTTCCACCCTCTCATGAGGGGTTTATCCTTATTTTCTTTATATACATATATATTCTACCAAAAAAACCACTAAAATGCAAGTCTTTTTTTAGATTATAATAAGTTCCTTGGGAGATTCTGTAAGATTTATAACTCCATCCTCTGTAACAGCTATTAAATCTTCAATTCTCACGCCAAATTCACCGTCAATATAAATACCCGGCTCAACGCTTAAAACATTGCTAATCTCCAATATATCCTTGCTCTTTGGCGAAAAAACGGGGCTCTCGTGAATGTCAATTCCCACACTGTGCCCTAACGCGTGGGTAAAGTTATCTCCATACCCTGCCTCCATTATAACCTTACGGGCAACGGTATCGGCATCAACGCACGCCATACCGGCTTTAAGGCTTTTTAACACTTCATTCTGTGCACGCAGAACCGTATCATAAACCTCACGTTGTTTTTTTGTGGGCTCACCGAAAACAACAGTTCTTGTCATATCGGAGCAGTAGCCTTTATAAACACAACCAAAATCCATAGTAAGGAAATCGCCTTTTTCTATCACCTTGTCCGTGGCAACACCGTGAGGCATACACGACCGCACGCCCGATGCGCAAATAGTATCAAATGATGTTTTTGCAGCACCACAGCGACGCATAAACCCTTCAATTTCCGCCGCAATCTCAAGCTCGGTCATACCCACCTTAAGCTTCGGCAGAATGTATGAAAATGCACTGTCGCCTATTGCTTCTGCTTCCTTAATTCTTGCAATCTCACCCTTGTCTTTAACACGTCGTGGAAAATCAATCTCACTTTGTGCCGTTACAAAGGTTTTCACCACATCTTTTTTTATTGCATTATACTCACGTACAGAGAAAGCATCATCAGTGAATTTCACAACATCCTCTGTCACAAGCTTAAATATCTCACTCCACCCCTTACGGATATCCACAAGGGTAAAATCAGGCGCCTCAATACCTGCCTGAACAAAGTACCGTGAATCAGTAATTATAAACCTTTTGTCTGGGGTAATTAACAGATACCCGTCCTCTGATGTAAAACCACTGTAATAAAATACATTTGCAAAGCCTTTAATAAGAACGGCACAGTCTGTGCCCGTCTTATGAAACAGTCTTTCAATGCGTTCAAGCATTTACCAACGCCTCCAAAGCATAATTGTATCCGTCAAAGCCAAGACCGCAAATCTGTCCGACGCACTCTGCTACTGTAACAGAATTATGGCGGAACTCCTCACGCTTGTGAATATTTGAAATATGTACCTCAATCGTTGGAATCTTAACTGAACCCAAAGCATCACGAATAGCATATGAATAGTGAGTAAATGCTCCCGGATTAATAATGATTCCATCAAAAACACCCAAAGCATTCTGAATCTTTGTACAAATCTCGCCCTCACAGTTGCTCTGGTAAAATTCAACCTCGCAACCAAGAGCATCAGCCTTCGCTTTTACCTGTGCCTCAAGGTCAGCAAGAGTATTGCCACCGTAAATCTCAGGCTCACGGATGCCAAGCATATTAAGATTTACTCCGTTAATTACAAGTATCTTTTTCATAAGCTTTCTATCTCCTTAAGTAATTCGTTTACTATTTCACTCTCTTTTACTTTTCGGACTATCTCTCCCTTACGGAAAATCAGTCCCTCACCCTTACCGCCGGCAATACCAATATCGGCATCACGCGCCTCTCCGGGGCCGTTTACAACGCAACCCATAACGGCGACCTTTAAGGGCTTATCAATATCCTTAAGTTTATCCTCAACCTCATTGGCAATAGATATTAAATCAATCTGCGTTCTGCCACAGGTGGGACAGGATACAAGCTCAACGCCACCCTTTCGAAGTCCCAACACCTTTAAAATATCCTTTGCAAGATAAATTTCACGAACAGGGTCAGCGGTTAACGATACACGCATTGTGTCACCAATACCCTCGCTTAAAAGTGCACCTATTCCAACACTTGATTTTATTGTACCCATTCTTTCTGTTCCCGATTCTGTCACACCTACGTGTAGGGGAATATCCGAAACCTTTGCAAACTTGCGGTAAGCCTCAAGCATTGTGGGAACATTTGAAACCTTAATGGAAACCACAATGTCACGGAAATTCACACGGTCAAGCAACTCCACGTGCTCCATTGCACTCTCCACCAACCCATCCGCCGTAACACCGCCAAACTTTTCAAGCTTCGCTTTATCAAGTGAGCCACCGTTAACACCAATCCGAATGGGTACACCACGGTCCTTTGCCATATCAGCAACAAGCTTCACCCGTTCCATATCGCCAATGTTTCCCGGGTTGATACGTACCTTATCAATACCGTTTTTAAGACTCTCAAGAGCAAGCCTGTAATCAAAATGAATATCTGCCACAAGGGGAATGTGAATTTGTTTCTTGATTCCCTTAATTGCTTCCGCCGCTTCCATATCAGGTACGGCAACACGCACAATCTCACAACCTGCATTTTCCAGCTGTAAAATCTGTGTAACTGTTGATGCCACATCACGGGTGTCAGTGTTACACATAGATTGAATTGAAACAGGATTTCCGCCGCCAATGGCGACATTACCCACGTGTACTTCTCTTGTTTTTCTCATATTATCACTTCCCTAAAAGTCGCATAATATCATTAAAGGAAATAAACACTGCCAAAGCAATAAACAAAGCGAAACCTATGGCGTGGATAAGTCCCTCTTTCTCTGCAGGGATTTTCCTTCTTGTTATTAGCTCTACCAACATAAAGAACAGCCTTCCGCCGTCAAGAGCAGGTATGGGCAAAAGATTAAACACACCCAGATTAATTGTGAGTAATGCCGTTAAATTCAAAACATACAGCCAGCTGTGCTTTCCTGAATTTACTGCATCATTTACAACCGTTACAACACCCACAGGGCCCGAAACAGTTTCCATTCCTGCCTCACCTGTTACCAAATCCCACAGTGAGTGGTATACTAATTTTACAACAAACTTTGTCTGGTTCCACGCCTCGCCCGGAACATTAAAGAATGTTGCCTTCTCACGTGCAGGGTTAAAGCCTATTATTAATCTCTCTATTGTTCTTGTGGTGAATTCTTCCTCAGGCTTAATCTCAAGGACTGAACCGTCGGACAATTCTTCACCCTCCATAATAACGGTTTCACCGATTTGCACACCGTTTACATATTCATAGATATATAATTCCTCGTCAGTATAATTATAAATTATCTGACTTGTGCTGGGCTTAAAGCTAAGCTTATGCTTGCCGTCGTATCTCTTTACGGTTATCTCACAATCAGTTTCTCTTGTGAAATCCTCTGTATATAACGAAATCTCTGAATAACAGCTGACATTTTTACCGTTAATCTCAACTATTTCATCTCCTGCCATAAGCCCTGCTTCTTCTGCATAACTTCCTGCGACAGGTGCACTTACATAGTTTGTTACAATGTCACCGCTAGAGGGGATAATTGCAAGGAACAGCACAAATCCAAGTATAATATTTGCAACACCGCCTGCAATAACCACAAATATTCTTTTCCATACCTTTTGATTGCAAAAAGCACGTGGGTCATTCGATTCTTCGTCTTCGCCCTCAAACTTGCAGTAACCGCCAAAGGGAATAAGCCTCAAGGAGTACTGTGTTTCTGTCTTTTTACTCTTTAAAAGCACAGGCCCGAAGCCTATGGCATATTCTAACACCTTTATCCCCAAAAGCTTTGCCGTTATAAAGTGACCAAACTCGTGAAGTGAAATCATTATTAAAAATATAAGAATTGTAACAATAGCTGTAATCAACCGCCACTACCTCCTGATTATAAGAACTTACCTCTTACAAGTTCCCTCGCCTCGCGGTCTGCACTGTAAATCTCCGCAAGAGTCGGGTTAATAATATTATTATGCATATTCATTGCATATTCTATGGCTTCTGTAATTTCCAGATATTTTATCTTTCCTGACATAAACAGTTTTACCGCCTCTTCGTCAGCACCGTTAAATACTGTTGCCAGAGTTCCGCCCTCGCGTCCTGCACGTTTTGCAAGTTCAAGGGCATAGAAGGTTTCAGTATCAGGCTTCTCAAATGTCAGTGCGCCGTACTTGGTTAAGTCAAGCTCGTTCCCGGGAATTGACAAACGGTTAGGATATGTCAGGGCATACTGAATGGGCAACCGCATATCAGGTGCACCCAGTTGTGCAATAACACCGTTGTCGCGGTACTCCACCGCCGAGTGTACCACACTCTGTCGATGTACTAAAACCTCAATATTATCAACTGACACATCGAAAAGCCACTTGGCCTCAATTATCTCAAGTCCCTTGTTAACAAGAGTTGAAGAATCAATTGTTACCTTTGCACCCATATCCCAGTTAGGATTATG
>JAZNVD010000009.1:0-9217 GCA_045592645.1 Candidatus Ornithomonoglobus sp.
GTAGAAGGTGACAAAGCAATTGCCGGCGGAACTGCAATGGGTAGCGTTCATTATATTTCTCCCGAGCAGGCGCGCGGTGGTTTTACGGATTTTCGTTCAGATATATATTCATTGGGCATTGTTTTATATGAAATGCTTGCAGGAAGAGTTCCTTTTGACGGAGATACTCCTATGTCTGTAGCTATAATGCACATTGAGGAGGAGGCACTTGATGTAAAGTGTGTAAATATGGATGTTCCTGCGGATCTTGCATATGTTACAATGAAGGCAATGAGTCGGGAGCAGGGCAAGAGATACCAGAAAATGCAGGATTTTCTTGAAGATCTGCGTGCAGTTCTTGCCGATGAAATTTTACCCTCAAGGGAGCAGGAAAGACTGTTACTGGCTGAACAGGATGCAGAAACTGATTTTGATATTGATGTCGAAGACAACGATTTATTATACAGTAATGACAGAGATACTCGTGTTCGCCAGAAGACCAAAGAAAAAGTGATGAAGAAAAAGTCAGAACGCAAGGCCCTTTTGCTTGCTTTAGCGACAACCGTTGCGATTGCTTTGGTTATTTTAGGAGTTGTAATTATATTTCTGAACATATCATCAAAGGCAGTCCCTGATTTAACAGGAATTACTTTGGATGAAGCAACAAAGATTGCCAACAGATATGGATACAAAATAAGTAGTGAAGTTGAGTATTCCTTTTCAGACGATATAGAGAAAGACCTGGTAATTTCGCAATTTCCTGAAGCAGGAGATGAAGCACCAAAGCACGAAGAAATTAAGATTGTAGTATCTTTAGGTGCAACAGGTGGTTCTGTTAAAGTACCCAATTTTGTAAATTCAAGTGTTGATGATGCAATAGCAGAGATAAGCAATTTAAAATTATTATATAATATTGTTTACAGTGAAAGCAGTAATGTTGAAATAGGAAATGTAATCAGGCAGACGCCTCTTAGCGGAACTCATATTAATGAGGGGGATGTTGTTACAATTTATATCAGCAGTGGTGCATCTCCTGATGAATCACAGCTTGGTGAGGTAAAAGTGCCGGCAGTGCAGATGCAAACTCTTGATGCTGCACGTGCGTTAATTGTAGCTAATGGGCTTACTGTAGGAACAATCACATATTCTGATTCAGACACTGTTGCCAAAGGTGCAGTTATAGATCAGGATCCGGATGCAGGAAAATCTGTAAAGAGAGGAACAATTGTTACCTTTGTAGTTTCAAACGGAAAAAAAGAGGAAGCTAAGTCAACTGAAACTCCTGAAGAAACCTCCGCGCCGTCAGCAACGGAAAAACCGCAGTTAAACGGAAATGTAGAGAGATATTCCGTGCGAATCCCCGATGATGCAGGCGATACTGTTCATGTAAAGATAGTTGCAAACGGAAACGTAATGCACGACAGTACCCATAAAAAGAGTGAGGGTGTTGTTGTATGCGAAATCGTTGGTAACGGTACAGTAAGAATACAGACATACATTGACGGTGTTTGTGTAAATGATGAGAAGAAGACATTGTAAATATGCGAGGCAAAATTTATAAAGGAATAGGCGGTTTTTACTATGTAAATACCGACAATGATGAAATTATTGAATGTAAGGCAAGGGGAAAGTTCCGTAAGGAGCATATTATTCCCATAATCGGTGATGAGGTTGAGATTGAGGTAAAGAACGGGAAAGGTACAATTTCCGAAATTTATCCAAGAAAGAACAGTCTTATAAGACCTGCCGTTGCCAATATTGACCTTATAATTGTTGTGGTTGCTGCAAAGAGCCCTGACCCTGCGCCATATGTTATTGACAAAATGCTTGTAAATGCAGAGATAAATGGCATTGAAGCGATGGTTTGTATAAATAAGACAGACCTTGCAGAATATGACCAGTTAAGAAACATTTATGAAAAGGCAGGGTATCAAACAGTTGCAGTATCAGGAGAAACCCGTGAGGGCATCGATTATCTGCGTGAGATTATAAAGGATAAGACAACTGCATTTGCGGGAGTAAGCGGTGTTGGTAAATCTACTATTTTGTCACACATTATAGGTTCGGAGCTTGAAACGGGAGCAATTTCTGATAAAATAAGCAGAGGACGACATACAACCCGTCACGTTGAGCTTTTTAAATTGAAGGATGGCGGATACATTCTTGACACTCCTGGTTTTTCATCAGTAGAAACGGAGGATGTTTCACTTGAAGAACTTGATACTTGTTTCCCTGAAATACTGAGGGCAAAGGGTGGGTGCAGATTCAGAACCTGTGCCCATATTGATGAGCCTGACTGTTCAGTCAAAAAAGCGGTGGAGGAAGGAGAAATCCCTCTTTCAAGATATGAATCTTATAAAGAATTATACGAAACATTACGAGGTAAAAAGATATGGAAATAATTCTGTCACCGTCAGTTCTGGCGTGCGATTTTGGTATACTTAAAGAACAAATACAGGAGGCGGAAAAAGCAGGTGCAAAGTATATGCACCTTGATGTTATGGACGGCAGATTTGTGCCTAACATAAGCTTTGGTATTCCTGTTGTTGAGTCATTACGCAAGCACTCACAAACTGTATTTGATGTACATTTAATGATTGTTGAACCCGAAAAATATATTGATAAATTCATTGATGCAGGTGCAGACATTGTAACCTTTCACGTAGAGGCAACAGACAAGCCTTTTGAGTGTATAGAAATAATAAAAAACAGAGGCAAAAAGGCGGGTATAGCTATTAGCCCCAAAACCTCTGCCGAGGCAGTTGCACCTTTTATTGATAAGGTGGATATGATTTTATGTATGACTGTTGAGCCGGGTTACGGCGGACAGAAATATATGGAGGATATGGAGCCGAAAATTGCAAAAGTGCGTGATATGGCAGGTCCCGACCTTGATATACAGGTTGATGGCGGAATAGGTGCGAAGAACATACTAAGACCTGTTAATGCCGGTGCTAATATAATTGTTGCAGGAACTGCGGTCTTTGGCGGTAATATTACAGAGAATGTCAGGGAGATTTTAAACCAATGCGCGCAGTAATAATCGGTAACGGTAATATCAGTGATTATGATTATATCCGTTCAAAAATAAACGACTGCGATTACATAATCTGTGCCGACGGTGGCTTGCGACACCTTAAAGACCTTAAAATAACGGCAAATCTTGCCATAGGAGACTTTGATTCGTCAGAGTCAAGAGATGATATAGATTGCATTACATATCCGAGAGACAAGGATTTTACTGACGGTGAGATAGCTCTTGATTATGCAATGGAGAAAGGTTTTGACGAGATTGTTATGGTTGGAATGACGAGTGCGCGTCTTGACCATACAATTACAAACGTTCTCCTTACTGCAAGGGACAGTAAAGTTTGGGTCATTGATGACACAAATGAAATATGTTCTGTGACAGAAAAGCTTGTTATTAAAGGGAAAAAAGGCAAGACACTGTCAATCATACCTGTATTTGGAAACCTTACGGGAGTAACTTTAAAGGGATTTAAGTATGAACTTGTAAACGAGATTTTGTTTTTTGGAAGCAGTCGTGGAAACAGTAATGTAATAACTGATGATATTTGTGAAATCATTATAAAAGACGGAACAGGTATTGTTATTATAAATGATGGAGAGTAAAATGATATATTTGGATAATGCGGCAACAACAAAACCGTGTCAGGAAGCAATAGATGCTATGGTTCTGGCGGCAGAGGAGTTTGCCAATCCGTCATCGCTTCACGGAGCAGGCCTTGGCGTTGAAAAGTTAATTGAAAAATCAAAAGAAAAGATTGCAACACGCCTGGGTGTTGATAAGAAATATATTTATTTTACATCAGGCGGTACAGAAGCGAATAACCTTGCTGTTTTAGGAACTGCCCACGCATTAAAACGACGTGGTATGAGAGTTATAACCTCAAAGATAGAACATCCGTCTGTTATGGAATCCTTTAAAGTTCTTGAAAAAGAAGGCTTTGATGTAATTTATGCAGATGTATTAAATGACGGACGTGTTGACGTTGAAGCTCTGGATAAGTATCTGACAGAGGATACCGTTCTTGTGAGTATAATGCACGTTAATAATGAAACGGGAGTTATACAGCCCATTGAAGAAATTTCAAGACGCGTACGAAGTAAATGCCCTAATTGTGTAATTCACAGTGACTGTGTTCAGTCTTTTGGTAAAATCACGGTTAAGCCTGATGCTATGGGTGTTGATATGGTAACAATCAGTGCTCATAAAATACATGGTTTTAAAGGAATAGGTGCTTTATATACTAAAAACAAACATATTCTGCCAGTTCTTCATGGCGGGGAACAACAGCAGGAAATTCGTCCCGGTACTGAAAACACGGGTGGCATTTTTTCCTTTGGTGCAGCGGCAGAAGTAATTAGTATCGACAGTTCTTTAATGCAGAAGAAAAGAAATCTTATGCGTGATGAATTGTTGAAAAGAATAGAGAATATAAGAATCAACGGAAGCTGTGATAATAACAGCGGAAGTGTATTGAATGTTTCTTTCATGGGAATAAAGGCGGAAATCTTGCTTCATTCCCTTGAAAGGCACGAGATTTATGTTTCCACAGGTTCGGCTTGCTCAAGTCACAAGCCACAACCAAGTCATGTCTTAACGGCAATGGGTCTTACACCGAAGGAAATAGAAGGAGCTATAAGAATAAGTTTTTCGCAGAACACAACAGATGAAGAAATATTAATTGCGGCGGAGAAAATAGCAGAAGAAGTAGCAACTATCCGTCGATATATGAGATAAAACGGGAGAGAACAGAATTGAAAGAGATTATTTTAGCAAAATACGGTGAGATAATTCTTAAAGGCGGTAACAGACCGAAGTTTGAGAAGATGCTCATTGACAATATTAAAAATGCCTTGAAAAATGTTGCAAAATTTAAAATTTCATTAAGGCAGGCTACTATTTATATTGAAGAATTTGAAGAGGATAAAATTGATTTAATAGTTGAGAGAATGTCAAAGATATTTGGTATTGTTTCAATTACAAAAGCGGCAGTCTGTGAAAAGAATATGGATGCTATTAAGGCAACTGCTGCTGAATATCTTGGTGAAGATTTGGAAAAACCTGCAAAGTTCAAGGTTGAAGCAAAACGTTCTGATAAGAATTTCCCTTTGAATTCTGTACAGATTTGTATGGACCTTGGCGGGTGGCTTGATGATAAATATCCCAATATTGTATGTGATGTACACAACCCCGAGGTCACGGTAAAGGTTGAGGTACGTGATGTTGCGGCGTATGTATATATAAGCGAAAAGAAGATAAAGGGGCAGGGCGGAATGCCTATAGGTTCGGGCTCTAAAGCTACATTGTTGCTGTCGGGAGGAATAGACAGTCCCGTTGCAGGACATATGATTTCAAAACGAGGTGTTACAATTGACGCAGTAAACTTCTTCTCGTTCCCTTATACATCTGACCGTGCAAAGGAAAAAGTTATTTCACTTGCAAAGATACTTGCACAGTATACATCAAAAGTGAACTTGTATATAGTTCCGTTTACAGAAATTCAGCTACAGATACGTGATAATTGTCCCGAGGAGCATATGACGCTTATAATGCGTAGATTTATGATGCGTATATCGGAAAAGCTTGCAAGAAAGAACGGCTCAAAGGCTCTTGTAACAGGAGAGTGTGTAGGACAGGTTGCCAGCCAGACATTATCAGCTCTTGACGTAACAAATGCAGTTGTTGATATGCCTGTACTTCAGCCTCTTATCGGAATGGACAAGATTGAAGTTATAAACCGTGCAGAGGAAATAGGCACGTATGAAACATCAATTCTTCCTTATGAAGACTGTTGCACTGTATTTACACCAAAACATCCTACGATTAATCCGAAACGTTCTTCTATTGAAGAAACAGAGAAAGTTCTTGACATTGAAAAGTTTGAGGCGGAAGCCCTTGCAGGTGTAGAACTTATAGAAGTATATCCTGATTAAAATTTTTTGAAAAAACTATTGACAAAGACGTATGAGTCTGTTATAATCAAAGTATAACAAACGGATGTTCGCTTGAAAATAAAGGAGAAAAGCTATGGCAAAGGTGGATAAGACAGGTAAGCCCCAGGTTGAAAGACTTGAGAACGAAGAAAAGAAAAAGGCATTGGACGCAGTATTCAAAGTAATTGAAAAAGAATACGGTACAGGTTCAATTATGAAGCTTGGTGACACTCACGTATCAAGCGTTGACGCAATCCCTACAGGTTCAATGACACTTGATATGGCTCTTGGTGTAGGCGGTATGCCCAGAGGCAGAATTATAGAGATATATGGACCCGAGTCATCAGGTAAAACAACAGTTGCATTGCATGTTGTAGCAGAGGCACAGAAGCGTGGCGGTGAGGCTGCATTTATTGATGCGGAGCACGCACTTGACCCCGTATATGCACAGAAGCTTGGCGTTGATATTGACAACCTTATTGTTGCACAGCCCGATACAGGTGAGCAGGCACTTGATATTTGTGAGGCACTCGTTCGATCAGGTGCATTGGATGTAATTGTAATTGACTCTGTTGCAGCTCTTGTTCCAAAGGCTGAAATTGACGGTGAAATGGGTGATACCCATGTAGGTCTTCTTGCAAGACTTATGTCACAGGCATTGAGAAAGCTTACAGGTATCATTTCAAAGTCAGGTACTGCTGTTATTTTTATCAACCAGTTAAGAGAAAAGGTTGGTGTAATGTACGGTAACCCGGAGACTACACCCGGCGGAAGAGCCCTCAAGTTCTTCTCATCTGTCCGCCTTGATGTACGCCGTCAGGAGCAATTAAAGAATGCAGGCGAGGTTATAGGTAATCACACTCGTGTTAAAGTAGTTAAAAACAAGGTTGCACCGCCCTTCAAAGAGGCTGAGTTTGATATTCTGTACGGTGAAGGTATTTCAAAAGAGGGCAATATTCTTGATGTTGCCTGCGAATTTGACATTATCAAAAAGAGTGGTGCATGGTTCAGCTATGACGGTATGAAAATAGGTCAGGGTAGAGATAACGCAAGATTATATCTGAAAGAGAACAAGGAATTCTGTGATATGATTGAAGGAATGGTCCGTGACAGATTAAGTAACGGAGGCGTTGCTGCAACAGCACCCGTTACAGAAGAGTAAGTGTGCGAAATAACCTAAAAAATTACTGCTTTTGAAAACCAATTTGTAAATTTATATGAAAATTCTCTGATTTACCAAAAAAATGTTGACCTTTTTTATGATTTGGGGTATTCTATTAATGTAAATAATTATATTTTTAGGGGGCATATCAGTGGTTTCAAGCGAAGTAATGGTTAATAACGCAGTAGGGCTCCATGCAAGACCGGCAACGTTCTTTATTCAGCGTGCTAATTCATTTAAGTCAAGCATCTGGGTTGAGAAAGATGATAGAAGAGTAAACGCAAAAAGTCTTTTAGGTGTTTTATCACTTGGTATTGTAAAGGGTACTACTATAACAATTGTTGCAAACGGCACAGACGAAGAAGAGGCCGTAAAGACTCTTGTAGAGATTATAGAGTCAAACTTTTCTGAATAATCAGACCATAATAACTCTGCAGTAATTGCTGCAGAGTTATTTTTAACTATGATAAAAGATACACCAAACGGAGGTAAGCTATGTTTGATTTTGAAGATGAAATAAACAAACTCCCTGAAGCACCGGGTGTGTATTTAATGCGCAATAAAGACGAAAAAGTTATTTATGTAGGAAAAGCAAAGATACTTAAAAACAGAGTAAAACAGTATTTCAGGAAAAATTCATCCCACACCCCGAAAGTGATTGCTATGGTGTCACAGGTGGCTTCCTTTGAGTATATTATAACGGATTCCGAGAAAGAAGCATTGGTTCTTGAGAATAACTTAATTAAGAAATACCGTCCCAAATATAATATTCTGCTTAAAGATGACAAGCAGTATCCTTTTATAAAAGTTTCAATAAATGAGGCGTATCCCAGGATAAGTATAGTCCGTAAAACAGAAAATGACGGTGCAAAATATTTTGGACCATATATGGGCAAGGGTTCTGTTAAGACAACTCTTGATATTGTACGCACCTTGTTTAAACCTCCTACCTGTAAAAGAAGATTTCCCGAGGATATTAAAAAGGGCAGACCGTGTCTGAATTATCATATCAATAACTGTTTTGCACCGTGTACAGGCAATGTTTCAAAAGAAGAATACCGTGAGGTGTTCTTTGAAATCTGCAGATTTCTTGACGGTAAGCATAATGAGCTTGTAAAAGAGCTTAAAACAAAAATGAAAGAAGCATCTATTCAGCAACAATATGAAAGAGCTGCTATATACAGAGATAAGATAAAGTCCATTGAGGCAACCGATGACAAACAAAAAATATCAAGCACATCCAACTTTAAGGATATGGATGTTGTTGCACTTGCAAGGGACGGTGAACTTGCTTTTGTAGAAACCTTTTTTGTGCGTTCAGGTCGGGTAATCGGAAGAGAGCATTACAGACTTGAAAATATAAAAGACAGCGAAAACAGTGAAATCATAAGTGATTTTATCGAACAGTTTTATCAGGGATGTGATTTTATTCCGGGTGAAATTGTAACAGAATATGAAATAGCGGATAAAGATGTAATTGAGGAATGGTTGAGAGAAAAAAAGGGCAAAAAGGTTACGATATTATGCCCGAGGCGCGGTGAGAAAGCAAAGCTCATTGCAATGGTCAGGCTTAACGCCGAAAAAGCTCTTTCAAATCATAAGATTTCAGTTCTTAAGATTAAGGAAAACAGTGGTGTACTTTTGACACTGAAAGAACTCCTTGGGCTTGACACTGTGCCAAACAGAATTGAAGCATATGATATTTCCAATATCAGTGGAAGTGACAATGTAGGTGCAATGACCGTGTTTGAATACGGAAAGCCTGCAAAACGTAAGTACCGTCAGTTTAAAATTAAAACCGTCCTTGGTGCTGACGATTACAGTTCAATGAAAGAGATAATTTACCGTCGTTTCAGACATGGCCTCGAAGAAGAGGAAAAGATAGCGTCTGGTGAAATGAATATTCGTGATGCGAAGTTTTTACCGTATCCTGATTTGATTCTTTTAGACGGTGGTAAGGGACACTTAAACGTTGTTTCCGAGCTTATGGAGATGATGGATAACGAAACACCTGTTTTTGGCATGGTAAAAAACGATAAGCACCGGACACGGGGACTTGTGGGAAAAACAGGAGAAATAGATATAAATCCGCAGAGTCCTGTATTTAAGCTGATT
>JAZNVD010000010.1:0-1767 GCA_045592645.1 Candidatus Ornithomonoglobus sp.
TGGAATGTTATGGCGGTACTTATGTATGAGTGGCTGAAGCAAAACTGATTACGGCACTCGCTTTTCGGTCACAACGAACAAAACCCACCACTCGGAGTATAAGCATACGCCGTCGGGTGTGTTTCGTCCGTTCTGCCTCGAAAATTGAGCACCTTTGTTGAGTGCGGAATTATGGAAGCTTTTCGTTGTAACGAAAAGCAATATAAAAAGCTCAGGGGGTCCTGAGCTTTTTTGCTGTTTTTATTGTGAAATATGTGAGTATTATGTCTATTGGCAGTGTTACCGCACTTGTTATTGCTATGGCACTCATTGCTATGGGTGTGCCAAGTATCACTTCGCCAATTATATACATATACCCGATGCCCGTGGCATAAATGAGTGCTAACCCTAAATATGCACCTTTGCCGTTCCTTGCAACCAATGCACACAGGATAAACCCCAACAGATACCCGAAGGTGGGGGTTATTACATAATGTATTCCGCCTCCGCCCGAAAATACGGGCAGTCCCGCAAGTCCCATTATAATATATAATACCGTGGCACTTACGGTCACCTTTCGTCCCCATAGCATTGCTCCCAGTATCACTACCTCACACTGCAAAGTGATTGGTGTTACGGGGGTGGGGATACGCAGGTATGCACTCACCGACAGGAGTGCCGTCATCAGTGCCACAAGGGTCAGTTTATACGTTCTTGAGTTTAACATTCTGTGCCCTCAATCATTTGGGGTGTTTCCAATGTAATCTTGCCGATTGTGGCACTGCGTAGCTCGTCTAACACTATGTTTGATGCGCGCTCCATATCAACCTCGCCACCTGATATTACAAAGCCACGGCGTTTTCCGATTACCTCAAGGACCTCATAGCCCTCAAGGTCTGAAATGTCATCCTTTATTTTATATCTTTCCATTACCTCTGTGGGGTAATTGTCACGGAGATAATCACACAGTGCATATGCTAAAAGCTCACGGTTAATTATTTCGTCCTTTATTGCACCCGTAAAGGCAAGCCTTTGGGCAACGCCCTGGTCCTCAAACTTGGGGGGAAGAATACCCGGGGTGTCAAGAAGCTCTGCATCACCCTTAATGCGAAGCCACTGCTTACCACGGGTAACGCCCGGCTTATCGCCTGTCTTTGTGCTTGCTTTACCAAGCAGTCGGTTTATAAGGCTTGACTTACCCACATTGGGGATACCAACCATCATAAGCTTTAGTGTTCTTGTTCTGCCACGTTCTGCGTCACGGGCAATTTTGTCCGCAACAAGCTCTCGTGCTTCATTTAAGACGGTGTTAATTCCCTGACCTGTAGTACAGGAAATGGGGATAACACGGACGCCCTGTTTTTTGTACCAATCAATCCATTCTTTTGTACGGACGGGGTCGGCAAGGTCTGCCTTATTCATAACAAGAAGACGCGGTTTATTTTTAATTATATCGTCGAAGTTGGGATTTCTGCCCGAAAAGGGAATACGGGCATCAAGAATTTCAACCACAACATCAATCATTTTCAGGTTTTCCTCGATTAATCTACGGGTTTTAGCCATATGACCGGGATACCATTGTAATTGGTTTTGCATATTAAGATTTTCCTTTCTGTAGGATAGAAAACAATGTTGGCAGGTCATATGGGTAAAACCTACCATATAATAAAAAGCTCACAAAAGAGTGGTAATGAGGGCGGAGTGTCGTGAGTGCGTTTACAAACGAACAACGGAGCCGAATGTGGTCTTTTGTGAAAAAGGAGTGTCAACCGAATAAGCGAAACCGTT
>JAZNVD010000011.1:0-1536 GCA_045592645.1 Candidatus Ornithomonoglobus sp.
CAATCAAAAGTGTTGTATCATCGGGATAGTTCTTTGCGTATGCGCAGAATGCCTCGTACTCGCTGTCAAACATCTGTACCCAGCTATGAGCCATTGTACCCAATGCAGGAACCTTGTACTTGCGGTCTGTAAGAACATTTGACGTGCCTGCACAACCACCAATATATGCTGCTCTTGCGCCGTAGGTTGCACCATATGCACCCTGTGCACGGCGGGCACCAAATTCCATTACGGCTCTTCCCTCTGCTGCACGGGCAATTCTGTTGGCTTTTGTGGCAATCAATGTCTGGAAATTAATTGTAAGAAGTAACATCGTTTCCACAAACTGTGCCTGAATTGCAGGACCCCTGACTGTTAAAATCGGCTCACCGGGGAAAATAGGTGTTCCCTCGGGAATGGCCCATACATCACAGGTAAACTTAAAGTTTTCAAGATATTCCAAAAAGCCTTCAGAAAACAAATTCTTTCCACGAAGATACTCTATATCCTCTTTTGCAAAGTGTAGGTTTTTAAGATAATCAATGGCCTGCTCTACACCTGCCATAATAGCAAACCCGCCGCCATCGGGTACTGTACGGAAAAACAGGTCAAAATACACCGTTCTGTCCTTATATCCCTCGTTAAAGAAGCCATTTGCCATAGTAATTTCATAAAAATCTGTAAGCATTGTGTAATTTTCGTTAGTAATCATTTTTATGCTTCCTTTCTCAATCTTTAATGCGTATAACGGCACGCACGCCCATTTCATTTTTTATATCTGTATGGAGAATGAACCCGTCATCTCTCATATATCTTGCCATAAAATCATTGGATGTGTACGGACACATAACCCAGAAATCCTCATTTGCGGATATTCTGTCAAGCATTGTAAGAGTGGGCATAAACACCCAGTCCTCTGTGTGGTTATAGTACGCCGTTTCACCCATATCGTATACCAGCCCCGGAGTAAAGTTCCAATAATGGGCGTGGTTACCCTCCAATGCCTCTGCACGGCGAGAAAACGGCAACATATTCTTATTGGTTGTTCTTACAATTCTTTCTCTGTCGGCCTGTGAAAATTCCGATATAAAGTCACTGTTAAGCCACTCACGGACGTCACTTGTTTCCCACATATTTGAAGCTTCATCATAGGGCATATATCCTACGCAATCCTTTGTAACAAGCATCCAGGTTCCGTCATCGAACTTCTTTATGCGTTCCCATTTGAGAGGTTCGCCGTTTAGCTCTCCCAATGTAACTGTTTTTCCGGGTATTCTTATATAAAACAGTCCTGTAAATACTGCCAGTGCAAGGGCAGAAATTACTGCACGCTTTACGGGCATTGATATTAATACACCGATTACCAACGCAAAAAGTATATCAATGCAGTTGGTAAAGAGGAACATATGCTTTGCAATATCCGCCTCACCGTTACATATAATGGGCAACACAAGATTTACCCATAACCCGATAATCAGGACGTCAAGAGCACAAATCATATATTTTCTGTCGGGACTTTCCACCTTGTGATTATGAATATAAAATATATTCATAAAT
>JAZNVD010000012.1:0-2893 GCA_045592645.1 Candidatus Ornithomonoglobus sp.
GACATAAACTGATTGAAAGAAAATCAGTAAAAAACATTTCCAAAACAGAGGCATAACATATGGGAACAATTTACATATCAATAATAATGCTTTGCCGGATGGCGCAGCATTTGTGAAACATTGGCAACTGCTTTTGTTCCACCGGTGATTTTATTTACATTTATTAACGGTGGAAGCACAATAATTGGTACAATTGTTGCGACTATCTGTTTTAAAGAAAAACTGACAGGACGAAGCGTAACGGGAGTTTTGTTGGGCGTGCTGTCATTGATTATCATAAAGGCGATGTAAAAGGAGATTATTATGAAAAGTATCAGTGTAGATTTTTCAACCAATATAGGCAGGATAAAACCCCTGCACGGTGTCAATAACGGTCCTTGTACCAATTCTTTTATGAATGACGCATCAGACTTGTATATTAAGGCAGGTATACCCAGTGTAAGATTACACGATGTTGAGGGTGCATACGGCTGTGGCGAGTATGTGGATATTCCCTGTGTGTTCAAGAAATTTACCGATGACCCCGATGACCCTGCTTCATATAACTTTGCGGCAACTGACCATTACATAAAAGCAATTATAAATACAGGCGCAAAGGTTATATACAGACTTGGCGTTACAATTGAGAACGGTCCCGTAAAGAGGTACATATATCCGCCTGCAGACTATAAGCAGTGGGCAAGAATTTGTGAGGGTATTGTCCGCCACTATACTGAGGGCTGGGCAGATGGTTTTGAGAACGCTGTTGAGTATTTTGAAATCTGGAATGAGCCTAATTTCTATAATCATATGTGGATTGGCACAGATGAGGAATTCTATGAGCTTTTTAAGAGTACTATTATCTATCTTAAAGAGAGGTTCCCCAATGTAAAGTTCGGTGGCCCCGGAATGGGATATGAAGTTATTACTCCGTATACAGACGGTTTCTTTGAATATCTTGTCAAGGGCGAAAAAGCTCCTCTTGATTTCTTCTCATGGCATTATTATTGGAAAACACCTGAAAAGGCAACATCATTGGCGTTTGAAGCGAAAGACTATCTTAAAAAGTACGGATATGATAACGCAGAAATCCTGTGTACTGAGTGGAACTATATTGATGACTGGAAGAATATTACCGAGAGTTACCGTGATATGAGAAACAGTAAGGGTGCGGCAATTTATGCGGCATCACTATGTTGTCTGCAGAACTCACCCTGTGATATTGCAAACTATTATCTTGCAAGTCCTACATCAGATTCTTTTGGTGCTTTGTATGACGTGGGCAAGGTTAAAAGTCACGATGTAGCAAGAGGTTGCACACCCCTTATAGGATATTACAGCTTCTTTGCCTTTGGTGAGCTTTACCGTATGGGAGAGCAGGTTAAACTTGGTTGCGATTGCGATAAGATTTATGCAATAGCCGCGACAGATGGTAAAAAATCAGGAATTTTGGTTTCAAGATTTGATACTGATTCCACTGATGATATGAAGCTAAAGCTTGATATTAAAGGAATTGACGGTGAGGCAAAGCATTATGTAATTGATGATGAGAATGAGTTTGTTCTACAGGAGAAGCCTGTATCAAATGAAGATGAGATTACAATGAAGCCGTATTCTGTAAGTTTTCTTGTATGGGAATAAAAGGTGAAAGGGAGTAGAAATACTCCTTTTTTAGTATAAACTTTTCCTTATCTGCTAATGATAAAATAGAAAATGCAGATAAAGGAGAAAGGTTATGAAATGCTATATTGAAATAACTGATATAAACGCCCGCGAGGTTTTGGATTCCCGTGGCAACCCGACCATTGAGGTAGAGGTAATGACCGATGAGGGTATAGGCCGTGCCATTGTTCCGTCGGGTGCATCCACGGGTGAGTATGAGGCATACGAACTTCGTGACGGGGACAGAAAATATTATAACGGAAACAGTGTATCCAAGGCGGTACGCAACGTCAACAATATACTTGCTGATGAGCTTGTGGGAATGAATGTTCTTGACCAGAGATTGATTGACACAGTCTTAAAGGTTGCAGACGGGACACATAATCTGCACAAAATGGGCGCAAATGCAATACTGGGAATTTCCCTTGCCTGTGCAAAAGCAGCGGCAAGCAGTCTGGGGTTACCGTTGTACAGATATATAGGCGGAGTGAATGCTTCAAGATTACCTGTACCTATGATGAACATATTAAATGGCGGTGCTCACGCCAATAATAATGTTGATATTCAGGAGTTTATGATTTTGCCCATAGGTGCTTCAACTTTTAGTGAGGGTTTGCGTTGGTGTTGTGAGGTTTATTACGAACTAAAGAAACTGCTTAACAGTAAGGGTAATGCCACATCAGTTGGAGATGAGGGCGGTTTTGCACCAAATCTATCAAGTGACGAGGAGGCTTTGGATTTAATCATAGAAGCCGTTGAGGCGGCAGGGTATAACACCCGTGAAAACTTTAAAATTGCCATTGATGCGGCGGCATCGGAATGGGCAGAAAACGGAGAATACCATATACCGAAATCAGGGGAAAGAAGAACAACAGATGAGATGATTGAATACTGGTGCAATCTCTGTGAGAAGTATCCCATATTCTCCATTGAGGACCCGTTAGGTGAAAATGACTTTGATGGCTTTGCAAGACTGACGGAGAGGTTGGGAGATAAAGTGCAGATAGTGGGGGATGATTTGTTTGTAACCAACCCCAAAAGACTTCGTGACGGAATAGAAAAGGGTGCAGGGAACTCAATCCTTATTAAGGTTAATCAGATTGGAACTCTTACAGATACTCTTGATGCTATTGAGCTTGCTCACAAGAATGGTTATACTGCAGTGGTATCCCACCGCAGCGGTGAAACAGAGGATACTACCATCGCAGATTTAGCGGTTGCGGTAAATTCAGGACAGATTAAAACAGGAGCC
>JAZNVD010000013.1:0-3085 GCA_045592645.1 Candidatus Ornithomonoglobus sp.
TTGCATATCTTTTGGCAGAAATGTCAGAAAATAACGGCGAAAGCCAAGTAAATCAACGGGTTATCCCGTTTTGTGCGGCAGGATCTGCCGTGCAAAAAAGTCTTAAAGGAGATGAATTTTTTATATGAAAATAAGACTTAAAAAAGTATTATCTGTTTTCCTTTCTGTACTTATGGTGCTTTCCTGCTGGGTATGGGTAGCTCCCCACGAGCATATCCACGCAGATGCGGCTGTAACGGCAAATGGTAATGTTGCATTTTATGTTCCGGAGGTTATTTATCTTTATCCGGAAGCACTTTCTTCTGCACAGGCTACTGCTACTCCGTTTCAGTATTATGTTGAAAATACTGTAAACACAAGCAGTATATATTCCCAGCCTGCAACAAACACAGCTCTGAATTCAACAGGTACTGTATATTTTGCTGCAGCTGACGGCTTTAGTGACGTTGCAATAAGCACACGCTTCGTTGATGCAAGCGGAAATGCTGTTTCCGGCGGTTCGGTTACAGTCGGTGCCTTTTCCAATAAAACAAGCTACGGTACTTTTTCTGTAACGGGCGGTACTTCTCCCTCTCTTGCCGCATCAACAACGGGCTGTTATCTTGAATGGACGGTATCATATACCAATTCAAAGAATGAAAGACAGTCTGCTATTGCCTATACATACATTTATAAGCCTTATATTTTCCCGGTTGCTGCAGGCTCAGAAGCAGGTACAGGCTCATCCGGCGGTGCAAACTGGGCAGGTCACGTTACCTGGATATCAGGTATTCATTCAATCACTCCCGTTTCAACAAGTCAGGGCAACAGCTTTGATGAATCTTGGTTTAATGTATATACAAGAGAAAATTTTGTCGGTTTTATCAGCAAGGACAATGTAGGTTACGTAAACGGAACAAGGTATGCTTCGGGCTCACAGGCTAAAATTACAAGTGGGTTTACTACATCTCCTACCTCTACAGGTGGTTCCTTGGGATATGCTGTTTATACCGGTACTTCATCAACAGGGTTATATCTTGAACAAAGAAGTGATTCCAATCCTGCTTATCTTGGTTCTTCGACTGCAGGAACATATACTCCTCCCAACGGAACATATAATTTCAGTGTTGCAAAATACAGAGGTAACAAAAAAGATATACAGACCGCTGTTTATGAAAAGTCATACGGAAACCTTTATATTGATACCAGCCGTTATGATAATCTCAATCAGATTCCTAATCTCGGTGTCGGTATGTTGGTTACTGATGATGAAAATTCTGCAGGTAATTCAGGTAACTGGTATGTTGCAGACTATACCGGAAGAGATCCCGGATATTTTAACAAATGGTATGAAGGCAGCGGAAATTCATCAACCCTCTATAATGACAGAGGTACTGTTATTGCTGCACAGTCAAACGGAAACTATGACCGCAGTTATGATGAAACAGAAGGTATCCGTTATGTAGGTGCCTGGCCCAGAGCATTAACCGGCTCCACAGATTCCTTAGGTGAAACTGCAGTGTACAGAGTCAAAGGCTTTTATGCTAATATGGATGAATCTTGGGGTAGTAAATATGATGCACAGAGCCATACGCTCTGCGAAATGAAGGCAACGTATTATAATAAATCCTCCCTCCGTACAGCCGTTCATAATGCAATAAATGCTATGTCTACACTCGGTCTTAAAGACAATTACGGTTCATATTATTACGATACAACAAATGTCGCATGGACTGCGTTTAAGGCTGCATACAGAAATGCTTGTATGGGGCTTACAAAGCTTGACGGAAGTGTTGATGTAACATCTCTTGTAAATGCACTTAACACTGCTGTTACAAATCTTAAAAACGGTCAGGGAAGAATATTCCGTTTCAATGTAAACTATGGCGGAATTAATCCTAACCTTTACATTTTAGGAAATGTCACAAACGGCGGTTACGGACTTACCGTGACATATAATTCTGATGAATCAATAACTCTTAACGGCACAATTTCCGGTTCGAATGCTTTCGGAATGACTTCGTTTGCACCCAAAATTGGGACATATACATTCTCAACAACACTTGTTTCGGGGTCAAAAAATGGTGACGGATGCATTGTTTTGGATTCGTCAAAGGATGACGGAAATAATATTTCCACAAGAACTAATTTTGATTTTACAGGCACTGCAAAAAAGAGTGTTTCTTATAATGCAACAACTGCGCAGGAGACAGATTTCCTCAGGTTCTGGCAGTGGAAAAGTACACAGAATGATGTATATTCAAACCTCAAATTCAAGATAAAGGTTGAAGAGGGTGGTGTGCAGACTGCATATTCACCTGCTTCAAGAGTTGCTTCAAATGGTACTTACGGTACTCTTCCTACGCTTGAAGGAAGAATAGGTTATACCTTTGGTGGTTGGTATAAAGAAGCCGCTTGCGTAAATAAGGTAAATAACAACGATGCTGTTTCTGCGGATATGCTTTATGCTAAATGGACTCCCATAACATACCACATTTATTTTGACGGAAACACGCAGACAGGTGGAACTTCTCCCGGACAGATAGATGCTCAGTATGATAAAGAAGTCACGCTTTTAAGTAATACTTATAAAAAGAACGGTTATTATTTTGTTGAATGGAATTCAAAGGCAGATGGAACAGGAACAGGATATTCAGAAAATTCTGTTGTCAAGAATCTTTCTTCTCAGTCGGAAGGAACAGTTATTTTATATGCTCAGTGGGCTCTTGATACATTCACATTAACCTATGATTTTAATGACGAAACAGGTACAAAAGAGACTGTAGAATATAAGATTACAGATACGCTTACAGCGCGACAGGCTCCACAAAGAACGGGATATACATTTAATGGATGGAAAGTAACTGCTCTTGATGCAGACGGTGCAAACTGGGTTATCGGAGAAGTCGCTGATGCAGGAGTTCAGGCTTCAGGAATGTATGGTAACGTAACTCTTACAGCGCAGTGGACAGTAAATAATTATACAGTCACATTTGTTGATAAAGATGGAAACACCGTTTCGGCAAAACAGTATGAATACGGAACATCAGCCGATAATATTGAGATTCCCGCCAATACAGCAGCCTTCAACGATGTAAACGGTCAT
>JAZNVD010000014.1:0-6872 GCA_045592645.1 Candidatus Ornithomonoglobus sp.
AGTAAGCCAGCCTGCGTTTCTTCCCATAATTTCAACTATGGTTATTGACTTATCCGCATAAACACTGCTGTCACGGAAAACCTCTTTTACAGATGATGCCACATACTTTGCAGCAGAACCAAAGCCCGGTGTATGGTCAGTGCCTGCAAGGTCATTGTCAATGGTCTTTGGTGCACCAACAACACTAACATCAATGTTGTGTGCCACTGCATACTTTGAAAGCTTGTCCACTGTGTCCATCGAATCGTTTCCACCGATGTATACAAAGCGAGTTATATTATTTTTTTTAAATGTTTCAAATATCTTTTCGTAAATATCAGTATCAGCATCAACATCGGGAAGCTTTATTCTGCATGAACCAAGATATGCACCGGGTGTATTTTTTAACAAAGCTCTGTTTTCTGCGTTTTCAAATATTTCACTAAGGTTAAGAAAATTATCCTCAATGACGCCTTTAATGCCGTTTACTGCACCATATACAGTTGCACCTGTCAGCATTGCTCCCTCAATAACACCCAATAAAGTTGCATTTATTGCCGCTGTAGGCCCCCCTGACTGTGCTACTGCAAAATTTCCTGTTATCATTTGCATTTACCGTTCCTTTTTCATAATTTATACTATAACCAAATTATACTATAACCACCATTTAAAGTCAATAGTTGCAAATTTTTATTTGGAATAAAAAACCTTCTCCAAATTAACGCAAAAAAAACTGAAATTTTTGTGCATTTTTTTGTATTTTTATTTCAGTAAATTGTAGACATATTTTTTTTTATGTGTTATAATTACTGTGTATGATATGAGAACTGTGTTTAAAAAACACTGTGTCTGTATACACACAATATATGTTAAAAAAATTACACATAAAGAAAAGAGGGAAAGTTATGGAGAAGTTTTTTGCTCCCCAGTGGGAGGGCTTCACAGCAGGAAGATGGTGCGACGAGGAAATCAACGTCCGTGAGTTTATTCAGTTAAACTACACACCTTACGAGGGCGACGATTCATTCCTTGCAGCTCCTACTGCAGCAACAACAAAGCTTTGGGACGAAGTTTCAGAGCTAATGCGCCAGGAGCGCGAAAACGGCGGTGCACTTGACATGGATACAGATGTTGTATCAAGTGTTACATCACACGGTGCAGGCTATATTGATAAGGACCTTGAGAAGGTTGTCGGTCTACAGACTGATAAGCCCCTTAAGCGTGCATTTATGCCTTTTGGCGGTATCAGAATGGCTGAAACATCATGCGAGTCATACGGCTACACACCGTCACCTAAACTAAATGAGATATTCACAAAGTACCGTAAGACTCATAACCAGGGTGTATTTGATATCTACACTCCCGAAATGCGTCTTGCAAGAAAGAGCGCTATTATTACAGGTCTTCCCGATGCTTACGGCCGTGGCCGTATCATAGGTGACTACCGTAGAATTGCTCTATATGGTATTGACAGACTTATCGAAGATAAGATGTACCAGAAGTCACAGCTTGAGGACGTTATGACAGCTGAAACAATGCAGCTTCGTGAGGAGCTTCAGGAGCAGATTAATGCCCTTGGCGATATGAAGAAGATGGCTGAAGCTTACGGCTGCGATATTTCAAAGCCTGCAAGCAACGCAAAAGAGGCTGTACAGTGGCTATACTTCGGCTACCTTGCAGCAGTTAAGCAGCAGAACGGTGCTGCCATGAGTATTGGTAGAACATCAACTTTCCTTGATATATACTTTGAACGTGACATCAAGAATGGCGTTTTGACCGAGGAAGAAGCACAGGAAATTATTGACCACTTCATTATGAAGTTAAGAATGGTAAGATTTGCAAGAACTCCCGAGTATAACGCACTATTCTCAGGTGACCCCACATGGGTTACAGAGTCAATCGGCGGTATGGGTACAGACGGCAGAGCTCTTGTTACAAAGAACTCATTCCGTTATCTTCACACACTTGTAAACCTTGGACCCGCTCCCGAGCCCAACCTTACAGTGCTTTGGTCACCCAGACTACCCAAGGCATTTAAGGAGTTCTGTGCTAAGATGTCAATCAAGACATCATCAATCCAGTACGAGAACGATGATATGATGCGTGATACTCACGGTGACGACTATGCTATTGCATGTTGTGTATCGTCAATGGTTGTTGGTAAGGAGATGCAGTTCTTCGGTGCACGTGCTAACCTTGCAAAGTGCTTGCTATACGCAATCAACGGCGGTATGGACGAAAGACTTAAGATGCAGATTGGTCCCAAGTACAGAAAGTGCGAAGGCGAATACCTTGACTTTGACGATGTAATGGAGAAGTTTGATGCTATGCAGGACTGGCTTGCAAAGCTATATGTTAATACACTGAACTGTATTCACTTCATGCACGACAAGTACTGCTACGACAGTGCACAGCTGGCTCTTCATCACAGAGATGTTAAGCGTCACTTTGCGACAGGTATTGCGGGTCTTTCAGTTGTTGCAGACTCACTAAGTGCTATTAAGTACGCAAAGGTTAAGCCTGTACGCGACGAGGACGGTATTGTTGTTGACTATGAAATCGAGGGTGATTATCCCAAGTACGGTAACAACGATGACCGCGTTGATACACTTGCAGTTGAAATAGTTCATAAGTTTATGGACAAGATTCGTCAGCATCACACATACCGTAACGGTGTTCCCACAATGTCAATCCTTACAATTACATCAAACGTTGTATACGGTAAGAAGACAGGTAACACTCCCGACGGCAGAAAGATGGGCGAACCCCTTGCTCCCGGTGCTAACCCCATGCACGGCCGTGACTGTTGCGGCGCTGTTGCATCACTTGCATCAGTTGCAAAGCTACCCTTCTGCGATTGTCAGGACGGTATCTCAAACACATTCTCAATCGTACCCGGTGCTCTTGGTAAAGATGACGCCGTATTCAACGGTGAGCTTGACCTTGATGCATTAATGAATTCATAATAAGAAAGGAAGATCATTATGACACAGCAGGTAGAAAATTTAGTAAATATGCTTGATGGTTATGTAGAAAAAGGTGGCCATCATCTGAATGTAAACGTATTTAACCGTGAAACACTTCTTGATGCACAGAAGCATCCTGAGAATTATCCTCAGCTTACAGTTCGTGTTTCAGGCTACGCTGTTAACTTTATAAAGCTTACAAAGGAACAGCAGGATGACGTTATTTCAAGAACATTCCATCAGTCAATCTGATAATGGGACGTATTCATTCACTTGAATCTTTCGGCACGGTGGACGGACCGGGAATACGCTATGTAGTGTTTTTTCAGGGCTGTCCCATGCGGTGCCTGTACTGTCACAACCCCGACTCGCAAAAAGCGGACGGTGGCCGTGAAATGTCAGCAGACGAAATACTTGAGAACGCCGACAGCGTTCGTGAGTTCCTCCGTAACGGCGGTATTACTGCAACGGGTGGCGAACCATTGATGCAGTTAGGTTTTCTCACGGAGTTATTTAAAAAGGCTAAAATGAAATATGATTTTCATACTTGCCTTGATACTTCAGGTATCTGCTACACACCAAAAAAAGATGCAGAATACCGTGAGCTTATAAAATACACTGATTTGGTTATGCTTGATATAAAGCACATTGACCCTACGGAGCATGAGAAGCTTACAGCACAAAAAATTGACGCAGTGCTTGACTTTGCAAGATTTCTCGCAGAGAATAAGGTTCCCATATGGATACGCCACGTACTTGTCCCGGGTATCACCCAGGATGATGATGAACTGTACAAGCTTGGCAGATTCATCGGCACATTACGGTCATTAAAGGCGGTTGACGTGCTCCCCTACCACGATATGGGAAAATCAAAGTACGAGTCATTAGGTATGAAATATCCTTTAGAGGGTACACCAATTCCATCAAAAAAGGACGTTATCCACGCCCGTGAAATTGTATTGAAAGGCATTGCTGACACATTAAAAGAGATTAAAAAAAGCGATTCAATCTGAATCGCTTTTTTATTATTTAAAATATAGCTATCAATGCAATTACCAGCAAATGTAACGGATAGAATACATAGAAGCCCCATTTGAGGTTTGCACCGCGTTTGCTGTTGTAGCTCATAATGAAGGGTATTGCAAGGAATCCGCCAAACATTACAAACCAGTCTAACATTCCATAAGTAAGTGCACCAACATTAATTACACTCTGTATTGCAGGCGGTGCCGCAAGAATAATCTTTACAGCAAGCACAACCGCTGCCCATACACCCTGCTTCCACTTACAATTATGGAATACACCAAATCCGACTATCCACATAACTGCATAGTAATCCCAGTCACTGTTTCTTACTAAATACATAGCAACAACCGTCGCAACAATTTTTATCCACATCTTATAATTGGATTTAATAACCGTCAGTAAACATAATCCGACAAAAAGTGTGAATATAACATTTCTTGTGTTAAACACCGATAAAATTAACGCTTTCGGGTTTTCAATAAAATAACCGTGGCTTAAAAACAAATAATATGGTATCTGCGATACTGCCGCAAATATTCCCATTCTTAAAAGGTATTTCCCGAGATTGCTTGTTTTAAAATAACCCTCTGCTACAAAATAGCACATAATTATAACTGAAATCTTACCTATCAGCCGTAATATGTAATAATAAAGCGAAACATTATCCATTAATGAATACGCTATGTGGACAACAAGCATAGATACAATTGCAATTATCTGCAATGCACATTTACTGAGACCTCTCTTTGCTGTTACCTCTGCTGACAAAATTCATCTACCCCCTCTGCTATTGCTTTACCTATACCTTCACTATCAGATTTTAATATTTCTAAATCTGAAGCATTATCAAAGAAGCCTATTTCCAGATAACCACACGGTACAGGAGATTTACAGAACGCTATAAGTTCTGGCTCAAAAGTAATTTCTCCGCTACCGTGAATATTAAGATTTGTTGCGTTTGCTATTTTCTCGTTTATTATCTTTCCAAGTGTGTTTGAAGCTTCTACATAATCAGATTTTATCCACGCCTGGTCATATGGCCCTGCAGCCGTAATATATGCTGTTCCCCGACCGCTACCGCCTGATGCATTGGAATGAATACATATAAAAGCAATAGCATCCGGTTCTTTTGTTGTATCATTTCCCGGGAAACAATATGATAATCGCTTTGTAATAGACGGGTTTTCCTCATTAGATGTACGAGTCATTCTGACTGTATATCCTCTTGCCTCGAGATGACGTTTTGCAACTAATGCGTTCTGAAGATTAATATCCGGCTCAATGTTTCTGTCGCCATTTCCTATGGGATACCAGCAGGCACCGTTAGGCGTCACTCTTCCATTGCATCCGCTTCCCTCACAGTTCTCTGTTCCGGAACCTATCTTATAATGTCTCCATTCTCCCCACTGCCCCGATGAATTCTGAACCCAACCATATGATGTCTTTTCCTCCGCTGTCATAAGAGATGAGGGTTTACCATGTCCGGGGTCTAAAACAATTATTTTTTGTTCTACCGGGGTTACATATTTTTCGGGGATTGGTTCTTCTGTTACCGTAACTGTATCCTCCTGAACAATTTCCACCTCATCAGTTGTCATATTTGTTCTTATTATGTATCCTACTTCAACAACAATAAGCAATACAAGAACAGCAACTATAATCTCTTTATGATGTTTTCTCATCAGTTTTCCTCCTAATCGCAGAATAATTCTAATATTCCACTATAAATTTCTCCTGAATTTGATTTAAAATGCTCAGCAATCCGTTCTGCCTCTTCACGAGAGCCTGCGTATAACTGTAATGACATAATAAGTGTTCTGTCTTCGTCGTACAAATTGCATTCTGCATTGAATTCATCACGGTTTATCGGGGTTATATCCGCCCGTACAGCCTCTCTCTTGCGCTTCTCAAGGAACAACTCCTTTATGGACTTGTCCATAGGCTCACGGACTATAAGCGGTATCTGTGTATAGAAAAAATCTATTACATTTATACCCTTCTTTGTTATATCATAAACCGATAAAATATCACTTACTTTACTTTCACTTACGTGACCTGTTTTTACAAGGTTGTCAAGGCTTATCTGTAAATCTGTAAAACTTATTTCACAGTTGCCCTGAATAACATTGAGCATATCAGAGTATGCCAGAGGCTCATCTGCTCCACGGAGGGCGTACATAATAATAAACTGAATCATTAATTCGTCTTCAATTTCGTGCTTGTACAAAATTTTATTCATCTTCCCCCTCCTTACCATATATTTATTTAATTGTATCACATCTGTAAAAAAAACGCAACAGTTTTATTAATCAAAAAGTCCGGGCAATGCCCGGAACTTTTCTTATTTAAAATATGGCTTAAATACTTCAGGAATTTTATCTTCATCATAGGAACATGATACTTCAAATGTATGTCCTGATTTTAAAGTGTAATACAAACGAATATTTTTTGCAGTTTCAGTATATGTATACTTTCGCACCTCTATCATATCGTCATATTGCGCATAAGCTTCTGTAATGAAATTTCTGTCACTTATAGTTTCCATTACATCATATTCCTTATCAGATGCAGGGTATTCTTCACCTGTCCATGTGCTGATTTCAACCTTCTCAATGTCACTTACATCGGGCATTCTGTCGAGATATCCCATTTCGTCAAGTATTGACATTGTATTTTTAAAGTTTGAATTTATGTTGCAATATATGTTCTTATCCGTACCTATCTTAAAGTCCAAAGGTACAGGTGTACTGTATTCTATACAATCATTATAACATATATTTACAGATATAGATGCACCTTGATTTATAGTCATATCCTCATAAGTAAGACTTTCAATGTCCTTTTGCATAGCCTCAATAAGTCTTACCATATCAGGATTATCAGGATATAAAGTATCCTCCG
>JAZNVD010000015.1:0-4085 GCA_045592645.1 Candidatus Ornithomonoglobus sp.
CGCCGTGGGCGTCATGCTGATCGGCATCTGTTTCGGTACATTCATGGGTGTTTTCCCCGGATTTTGTACTGATCAGTTCGGAACCAAATTCAACACCGTCAACTATGGCAAGCTTACCTTCAACACGTACGTTTGCTCCCATACGCTTCAGCTGATTAACATAACGGAAACGGTTGTCCCATACGCCTTCTTTAGCCGTTGATGTACCTGGGATTGTAGTCATAAATGTTACCAGCTGCGGCTGCATATCTGTGGGGTAACCGGGGTAGGGTAGTGCAATAAAGTTAATACGGCGGAAATTTGTACCGTCCTCTACCCATACACGGGCTGTGTCATCGCCGTACTCAACAGACACACCTGCTTCTATGAGTTTCGAGCCGATAACCTCCAGGTGACGGGGAATAACATTATGCAATGTTACATCGCCACGGGTTGCTGCCGCTGCTATCATAAATGTTCCTGCTTCAATCTGATCAGGAATAACTGTGTAATTTACACCATGAAGTTCAGATACTCCTGTAATACGTATAGTGTCAGTTCCTGCACCCCTTATTTTTGCACCGCAGGCATTTAAAAAGTTTGCAAGATCAACAACGTGAGGTTCACGTGCCGCACTTTCAATGGTGGTAGTGCCGTTGGCAAGGACTGCCGCAAGAATCGCATTTACCGTTGCACCAACGGATACAATATCAAAGTATACATGTGCACCTTTAAGCTTTGGTGCCTCTGCTGCAACAATACCGCGTGATGTGTCAACAACTGTACCCATCAGTTCAAAACACTTGATGTGCATATCAATGGGGCGTGTACCAAAATCACAGCCACCGGGTGGGTCAACCGTAAACTTTGAAAAGCGACCCAACAGAGCACCCATAAGATAGCTTGATCCACGCATACGGCGAGTAAGGTCGCTGTCGGGCTCCCATGAATCAACGTCTGTACAGTCAATCTCAACAGTATTCTTATCTATATATTCCACCTCGGCACCGAGGTTTTCGAGTATTTTCAAAAATAATTTAACGTCCTTTATGTCAGGCAGATTTTCAAGCCTGCATCTGTCCTTGACTAGAAGGCATGCGGGTAAGATTGCGACTGCGGCATTCTTTGCACCACTTATAGTGACGTCGCCACGAAGCGCATTACCACCCTTAATTAAGAGTTTCTCCAATAGATACACCCCTTTTTGCTATGTAGTCATAACAATTGACAAATGACAATTGTTAATTATTTGCAAGTAAACCTATATATTATAATTGTACCACATTATATTGAAAATTGCAAAGTATTTTTTCTATGTATATAAAATTTAATATTCTCTAAAATAATCTGTAATATTTTGACAAAAAAATACACTGTAAGCCGTAAAAGGTTTAGACTTAGTATACGACCCATAAAATGAAAAAACAGCTTGCAAATTACACAAGCTGTTTGCATTCATTTTCCTAAATTATACAGCGCGCTGTACCTTTCCTGAACGAAGGCAACGTGTGCATACGTGAACAGACTTCGGTGTTCCGTTTACGATAGCCTTAACTTTCATTACGTTAGGCTTCCAAGTTCTGTTTGAACGTCTGTGTGAGTGAGAAACCTTAATACCAAAGCTTACACCCTTGCCGCAGATATCACATTTAGCCATTTATTACACCTCCTGTAACAGCATTAAATAAAACATCGTTTATAATTGTAACACACTTTTTTTAATTTTGCAAGTGGTTTGTATAAATTTTTTCTTTTTTTTCGTTTTTCTTAAAAATAATGGTAATTAAGGCGGATTTATTGTTGAATTGTTATATATTATTAGGTAATTTTGTATTGAAATGGGGAAGGGGTTGTGTTATAATACAATAAGATAGGTATGTTATGAACTTAAGGAGTACAAAAGATGAAAATATTTCAACCGAAGCTTTTTTCAGAATTGAAGATATATACAGGAAAGCAGTTGATGTCAGACATTGTGGCAGGTATTATTGTTGCCATTATTGCTCTGCCCTTGTCAATTGCACTGGCTATTGCATCGGGTGTATCGCCTGAGAAGGGACTTTATACTGCTATTGTGGCAGGCTTTGTAATTGCTCTCCTGGGAGGAAGTAAGGTTAACATATCAGGCCCTACCGCTGCATTTGCAACAATTGTTGCAGGCATTGTTGCACAGCATGGCGTGTCGGGACTTGCGGTGGCTACTGTTATGGCAGGCATAATGCTTATTATAATGGGACTGTGCCGTCTGGGAGTGTTGATTAAATATATCCCGTACACCATTACCACAGGTTTTACATCAGGTATTGCTCTTACAATCGTAATCGGACAGATTAAGGACTTTATGGGGCTTACATTCCCCGAGGGTACTCACGCGGTGGAAACCATGGAAAAGCTTTCTGCGGTGGTAAAATCATTTACTACAGTTAACTGGCAGGCTTTGGCGGTTGGTGTTGTAGCACTTTTAATTCTTGCAGTGTGGCCCAAAATAAGTAAGAAAATCCCCGGTTCACTGGTGGTTGTTATATTAGGAGTTGCGGTTGTTAAGCTTTTCGGACTTAACGTAAATACCATAGGTGATTTGTACGAAATATCACGCGCATTACCGAAGTTTGAGGCACCTGCATTTGACTTTGCAACAATCTCCGAGCTTTTGCCAAGTGCATTTACTATTGCTATTTTAGCGGGAATTGAATCGCTTTTATCCTGCGTCGTTTCGGATTCTATGATAGGCGACAGACATAACTCAAACACGGAGCTTATTGCACAGGGTGCGGGAAACATTTTTTCGGGCCTTTTCGGCGGAATACCCGCAACGGGTGCGATTGCAAGAACTGCGGCAAATGTTAAAAATGGCGGACGTACTCCTGTTGCAGGAATTGTTCATGCATTGGTGCTTTTACTGATATTGGTAATACTTATGCCTTATGCGGCGTGGATACCTATGCCCGTTATTGCGGCAATTCTGTTTATGGTTGCATACAATATGTGCGAGTGGCGTCAGTTTGTTAAGATATGCAAGACTGCACCCAAAAGTGATATTACGGTTCTTGTACTGACATTTGCACTGACCGTTGTGTTTGACCTTGTTGTTGCAATAGAAATCGGACTTCTGGTTGCGGCGTTCCTGTTTATGAAGAGAATGGCAGATGTTACTCATATCCGTCCATGGACACGTTCGGATGAAAAGGTATCTGACGATAACGGCAGACTTAAGAGGATTCCACCTAAAACACAGGTGTTTGAGATTAACGGACCTATGTTTTTTGTAACCTCGGACAAGTTTGCTTCAATCCCTATTAAAGAGGGTGTTAAGGTTATAATAATAAGAATGCGTAACATTCCTGCAATTGATATTTCTGCAATGCAGTCATTTGAAGACGTGTACAGACATTGCAGGAAAAAGAATATCCGTGTGTTATTCTCACACGTTAATGAACAACCTATGTCTGTTATAGAAAAATCGGGCTTTTATGAAACTGTAGGTGAGGAGAACTTCCTGCCAAATATTGACGAGGCTCTCTCATATGCCGAGAAAATTTGTAACCAATAATTCCAAGGAGGACATTACCATGGAGAAAACAGGTATTCTGCCTATTACAAAGATTATTGAAAACTTTAAAATGGAGGTGCTTTATGCCCCCGAAAATATTGAGGAGATTTATATAACCACCTCCGATGTAAGCCGTCCGGGTCTGCACCTGGTAGGCTTTAACGAATATTTTGATAATTCGAGAATACAGATAATGGGTAAAGTGGAATTCACATACCTTGAGCAGTTGCGTACTGAAGAGAGAATCAAGAAGATGGAAGATTTTTTTGCTCTTGGATTTCCTGCGCTTGTCATTACCCGCGGAATACAGATATTCCCCGAAATGCAGGACCTTGCAGAAAAGCTCCAGGTACCGCTTCTTCGTTGTGACCACGGAACATCCCAGTTTATGAGTATGATTATCCGTTATCTTTCAGAGCAGCTTGCACCACGCAAAACCCGTCACGGTGTATTGTGCGAAATCTATGGTGAGGGTATCCTTATTATGGGCGAGAGTGGCGTAGGTAAAAGTGAGGCGGCAATTGAGCTTGTAAAGCGTGGACACCGTCTTGTTGCT
>JAZNVD010000016.1:0-3397 GCA_045592645.1 Candidatus Ornithomonoglobus sp.
TATTCCGCCTTTATAACTGAATTAATCTTATTGTGTACATTAACACCGATATAGTCAAAATACTCATTTATATTCAACACACGTGTTGTATCATTTACCACGTTACGTACAGTCATAGGCACTCCCTCTGACTGTGCTTCAATATCATTGTCTGCCTGAGTCTGAGGTTCAATTTCTGCAACCGATATGTTTTCTGTAACAGGCTCTGTCTCCGTCACCTTTTCTTCGGACTTGGCTACATTTTCTGTTTTATCAGCTTTTACCTGTGGCTTTGTCTCCCTTACAGTTACGGTTTTTTCCGCCTTCGGCTTTTGTGTAGCTTTCGCAATTACCGGCGCTTCTGTTTCTGCAGCCGCCACATAAGCTTCCCCTTCAGGCACCTGTGTGGAAACCACAGTTTCTGTTATTACACCATCGGTATTGGGCGTAAAATCATAATCATGTGCTACAACCATTATCAAAACGGCTACGGCAACTGATACCAATGCACCCTTAAACGGTATCACCGTACGTTGCGGAGGTTTTATATTCATAATTTTGTTACCCAATTCGTCTGACGCGTGAACATTATTCATAGCATTCGTATATTCCTGCTCAAAATTATTCAACCTTTTCGCCCTCCTGCATAATATTTTTCAACATCTCTCTGCCTCTGTGCAGCTGGGATTTAACTGTACCGGCAGTTGAATTGGTAATAAGGGCAATCTCCTCTACCCTGTACCCTTCAAAATAATGCAGGTGAATTACTGTTCTGTACTTCTGCGGCAACGCCATAACGGCATCATAAACCCCGTTACTCTCCGTAGCCTCATATGTAATGTTCTCGTCCAGTTCATCCGTTGTACGATACCAATGTGACGAAAACAAATCCTTTGTAAGGTTAATGGTAACTCTCAAAAGCCACGCCTTAAGATGCTCCTCACTTTCGAACTTCTTTTTGTTCTGCATAAGCTTTACAAATACGTCCTGGGAAATATCCTCGGCATGCTCTCGTGATTTTGTCCGCGACAGAGCAAGCCTATAGACTGTGTCTATATACTTGTCGGCTATTTCATTGTAACTGTACTGATACATGGAATACCCCCTGTAGCGGATAAAAGTATAAACTATACTTTCGCCCTGCATAATAAATACGATTGAGAATAGAAAAAGGTTGCAAAATTTTTAAATTTTTTCTACAATATGATTCTACCATAAAACACAGGAAAGATAAGGGGCTTTTTTCAACAAATTTCTACCATCTGCGAATTATTCATAATTTGTTCTTAAAAAATTAATGAAAACTACTTTAATATTGGAAATATTTGTGATATACTAAAAATATAAAATGGCAAAGGAAGTGAAACTATGTCAAAAGTATTAGTCGTTGATGATGATTTGAATATTGTTAAGCTTATAAAGCTATACCTTCAGAAGGAAGATTATACCGTATGCACCGCCCACGACGGTGAGGAAGCCCTTAAGGTTTTTAAGGCTGAAGCCCCTGATATAATCATCCTTGATATTATGATGCCCAAGCTTGACGGCAACGGTGTATGCCGTGAAATAAGAAAAACATCTGATGTCCCCATTATTATGCTTACTGCAAAGGGAGAAACCTTTGACAAGGTTTTAAGCCTTGAGCTTGGTGCTGACGATTACATTGTAAAACCCTTTGAACCAAAGGAGCTTATTGCACGAATGAAGGCAATTCTCCGCCGTAGTGAAGCAAAAGCTGATAATGATTCAGGCAAAATAGTTTCTTTTGATAAGCTTGAGGTAAATCTTACAAACTATGAACTTACAATTGACGGAAAAATTCTTGAGATACCCCCCAAGGAATTAGAGCTTTTGTTCTTCCTTGCATCAAACCCCAACCGTGTGTATACACGTGAGCAATTACTTGAAGAGGTGTGGGGCTTTGACTACTTCGGAGACTCAAGAACAGTCGATGTTCATATTAAAAGACTTCGTGAAAAACTTGAAGTTCCCGACACAAGCTGGCAGTTAAAAACTGTCTGGGGTGTAGGTTATAAATTTGAGGTAAGATAATATGTTTAAGAGCATTTTCGGGCGTATGTTTTGGACATACGCCATACTTTTAGTAGTTGTCCTGTCAACAATTGCCCTTTCTCTTACGGCACTGTTCTCCAATTTTGCCCAGCGGGAGGAGATTAAGGGCATATCTTCAGTGGCAAATGTCATTGAAGAATGGACGGTAACAGTACAGATTGAGCAACCCGATATTCAGTCACAGAGGGCATACAAGAGCTTTCTTATGTCCTGCGGAAATCTCATCTCCTCCGACATTGTAGTTGTAAACCGCAACGGTGAGGTGTTAGAAAGCACCTGCGGTCTGCGTACAGTTCCTGTTGATGTGTTCAAGGGTATTGAATCAAATACCACAACAGTGCATAAATCTGACTATAACGGTTTTTATGAGAGCCGAGTTATGAGTATCTCTTTTCCCCTGCATTATAAGGAAAATGTAATAGGTGCAATCATATTTAACAAGAGTCTGCCTGAAATGCGTGAAACAGTATCTGAATTGCTGTTTATGTTTATGCTTTCATCTTTACTGTCACTGGCAATTGCCTGCCTTATTATTTATCTGCAGGCAAAAAGAATATCCGCACCAATCGCAAAAATCAATAAAGCTGCGCAGAATATTGCCCGTGGCGATTTCTCCCAGCGCGTTAAAATAACCTCTAAAGACGAAATAGGTCAGCTTGCCTCAACCTTTAATTTTATGGCAAGCAATATCGAGAAATCCCAGGAACATCAGCAACGTTTTGTTTCTGATATTTCCCACGAGCTGCGTACTCCAATGACAAGTATTACGGGCTTTGTTGAGGGTATGCTTGACGGTACTATTTCAGATGATGAGAGAAATGATTATCTTGAAATTGTACGTGACGAGTCCCTTCGTCTTACAAGACTTGTAAACGATATGCTCGAAATGTCAAAAATGCACTCCCAGAATTTTAAGCCCGAGATTACCTCATTTGACATCAATGCTCTGATATGTACATCCCTTGTTGGTCTTGAAAGCAAAATTGAGGAAAAGGGACTTGATGTTTCAGTGGACTTTACACCGCAAAAGCTTGTGGTTCTTGCAGATAATGACCAGATAAAACGGGTTGCCTTAAATCTTCTTGACAATGCAATTAAGTTTGCATTCCCCGGCACAACCATTGAGATAAAATCATTTATCTTTGGTGGCAAGGCTCATATCGCCATTTCAAACACCAGCGAAAAAATGAGTGATGCGGAGCTAAAGGGACTGTTCAACCGTTTTTATAAAACGGACAAGTCACGTGAAATTGACAGAACAGGTGCAGGGCTTGGTCTTTCTCTTGTAAAGAACATTTTAAGAGTCCATAATCAGGATATAACCGTTAAGAACACAAAAAAACCC
>JAZNVD010000017.1:0-2284 GCA_045592645.1 Candidatus Ornithomonoglobus sp.
TGCCTTTAGGACATCTTCTGCACGGTGGTCAAAACATCCTCTTGCTGTTGGCCCTACGTTCATAAGTAAATTACCGCCCAGTGATACCGTGTTTATAAGCATCTGTATAAGCATTTCAGGAGATTTCCACGATGTTTCATCTCTGTGGTAACCCCAGGAACCTGAAAATGTCTGGCACGCTTCCCACACAACCAATTCTCCTGTTTGCTCGTGGCGTATCCATTCTGTTGGCTGATATTGCTCGGGTGTCCACAAATCCTGTTCGATGTCTGTACGGTTGTCTATAATTATGTCTGGTTGAATACCTCTTGCAGTTGCAATAAGTTTTTCCGCTTCCCAGTCGTCCTTGCCCTTACCAACAGGCCATCTTTCTGTTGCATATGGGCGTGATACATACGAAAAGTCAAACCATAATATATCAATTTTCCCATAGTTTGTAAGCAGTTCTGTAACCTGATTACGCATATATTGTGCGTAATTTTTCATATCTCTGCCCTGGTTTTGCTTTTCCGCATCCTCGTCATCTTGTCTTGGATGATAAAAGTCAAATGTAAAGTCGGGATGGTGCCAGTCTATAAGCGAATAGTAAAAACCCACCTTCAAACCTTCACCACGGAATGCTTCAACGTATTCCTTCACCAAATCTCTGCCAAAGGGAGTATTTATTATTTTGTAGTCTGTGTATTTGGTGTCGAAAAGGCAAAAGCCCTCGTGGTGCTTTGTTGTAAGTACAACATATTTCATTCCCGCTTCCTTTGCCTGACGTGCCCAGTCTTTGGCGTCAAATTAATCGGGATTAAAATATTTGTCGTAATGTTCTTCCGATATTCTTTCACGGGATTTTACCCATTCGTGACGGGCGGGCATTGCATAAAGACCAAAGTGTATAAACATACCGAATCTGTCGTGCACAAACCAGCTTGTGTCACCCGGAGTTTTTCTTGTAGCATAGCTTGACATAAAATCACCTTTTTTAAAATACGTATTTTAAGATTTTATCCTCAAATCATTTCCAAAGAAGGGTATCATTTCAAAATTTCCAAAAATTCTTGAGGCTATTCTTTGGGAATATGTCTTTTCAAGTTGAGATGGAATAAGGTTTGTGCTTATAATCATATATTTGTTCTTGTTTGTGCGGGTGTTGATTATATCGAACAATATACTGTCTATATACTGTGTGCGGAATTCAGTACCCAGGTCGTCAATTATAAGCAGGTCAACCTCTGTAATATAATCTATAATTCTCTTTGCTTCGGCAGTTGTGTTTCTGCCGAATTTGTAATCCTCAAATACTGAAAAAAGCTTTGGTGCAGAGGTGTAATAAACATCCTTGCCGTTTTTGATAAATTCCTTTGCAATACAGTCGGATGTAAAGGTTTTGCCAAGACCTGTGCTTCCGTAGAAAACGAGGTGTCTTGAAACAGAATCATCAAATTTTGCATATTTTACTGCCGTTTCGTAAATGCTTTTTGCATTTTCACGAGGGGTAGCGTTGTCAAATTCACTGTCAGGCACATTGGAGTATAGCTTAATGTTGAACTTGTCAAAGCTGTGCATTCTGTCCGCACAGATGTTTGATTTTTTCTGCATTATTTTCTGTACCTTATCGTAGTAACACTGACACCACTTGTTGTCAACCACGCCCTTGTCCTTGCATTGAGGACAGGTGTATATTTCATTCATAAAATCCTCGGGCATACCCGCATCTGTTAAAAGCTTTGCTTTTTCACTTGAAAGCTTTTCTGTTTTTGTGCGGAGGTCTTCGATAATTTTATCGTGGTCTGAAGTGCTTTCCAGAAGAAGCTTGCACGCCTTGAGAGAAACCCTCGAAAGCATTTCATCAATTTCTTTTATTCGTGGTATGTGAATATATATCTGTTCCTTGTTGTTTTTTTGTATAGCTTCATTTTTAGAACGTATAATTTCGTATTCACGCATTACCTCGTTGTGAATATCACTTCTGAAATTATCCATTTGTGTCACCTTCTTTACTTCTTGCAAGTCGTTTTCTTAAAGCATCAAGCTCAAGTTTTTTGTAGTCTATATTTGAACGGGATTCAAAGTTGTTGAACTTTGTGGCTTTTGGTGTGGGTACGGTTTCTCTTGATGAAGGAGTATGGTTTTTCTGCTCCTTCCAGTTTTCAAGAATAGCGTTAATGTATTTTGCAGAAAACTTGCCTGTTCTTTCAATGCATATTTCGTACGCTTTAATTAATTGCTCCTTTGTGGGCTTTAGGTTGTTGCACCAATTTGCTATTATGGCCTTTTCTGTGGATATAAAGCT
>JAZNVD010000018.1:0-4413 GCA_045592645.1 Candidatus Ornithomonoglobus sp.
TACATAAGCATATTAATGCTCTGCTCATCAAGCTCATTATCCTCCTCAAGCATATTTCTTATAAGCCTGGTCTGCTCGCTTGTAATAACCGCCGCATAATCACTCTTTACACCGCCGTAAACAGTGTTAAGGGCTTTTATAAGCTCATTGTTCTCGGCAATATAAAGGTTGTAATCCTCTGTTGCGTTTGTATTTTTGATAATTCTTGAAACAAGAATATCTGTAATCTCCGTTTTATGCTCCGCCATAAAGGCAAAGGCAAACATATTATTGCGTTCATAAAAACCCTTCATAATTGTGCAGACAAGGTCATCGTGCTCCTCGCCTGACGTAAGAAGGTATGTAGCATAATAATGGTAGAAATCAAAACAGTCGGCTTTTACACGGTCAATGTACGCTTCAATGTTACCGCAGTCCTCGACACCGCGTACAAGGGATGCAACATTTTCATTTAAAGCCGTGTCAATCTCAAGATATAATTCTTTCCGTCTCTCGTTGCAGGATGAAGCGATTTTCTCATCCTTCACCTTCTCCCCGAACTTTTCGATATAATCGAAGGTGTTGGTAAGCTCATACGCCTCATAATACATAAGTGCCGCCGCCTTCTGCTGCTGATAAACGGCAGGGTCCGCCTCGTAAAGATAACGGCAGCTGTCGCCTGATGTACGGGGCAGCTCAACTGAAAGCTCAACCCCCTCAAGGGCAACCTTCAAATCGCTTTTCTGACCGCAGCCTGCAAGGCAAAGGCACGCAACAAGACACATTAAAGAAAGCTTAATTATTTTCACTCTCTTTACTCTCCTCTCCTGCGTCCGCTCCTCTGTCGGAATAACTGTAGCCATAGCCGTAACCGTAGCCATAGCCGTAACCGTAGCCATAGCCGTTATCGTACTTATAACGGTTCTTGTACTTTTTACCGTAGGATGAACGGTATGAGCCGTAGTTAATGCTCATAGCGTCAATATCATTTACGAAGAAGCCAAGCATCTTTGCATTTGCAATATTAAGCAGATTAAGAGCCTGGTCAATACTCTCATAGTTTGTGTAACCCTCACGTACAACAAGAATGATACCTGAAACGAAGCCTGATAAAGCAACGGCATCAGTAACGACTGTAACGGGAGGAGTATCAATAAGTATGTAATCATACTCTTTTTTAAGCTCGTCAATCATATTCCGCATAGCCTCTGACGATAAAAGCTCGGCAGGGTTAGGGGGAATTGCACCTGATGTAAGACAGTCAAGACCGGGACGAAGGTTATGGTAAACCACATCCTCAAAGTCCTTCTGCTTTGAAAGAACAGTTGTAAGACCGTCGGTCTTTACAACGCCAAGGTACTGGTGAATACGGGGTTTACGAAGGTCACCGTCAATAAGGAGAACCTTTGAGCCTGTCTGTGCAAAGGTGATTGCAAGGTTAAGGGTTGTAGTGGTTTTACCCTCACCTGCGTTTGCAGATGTGATACAGATAACTTTACACTTATCCTCACTGTCTGCCACTGAAAATATAATATTTGTACGGGCAGTTCTGTACGCCTCCTGAATAACGAAGGGGGTTTTCTTGTTTAAGATTGCCTCCTGGCTCTTTTTAAGTCTTTGACGGCGTTCGTCCTGCACTGTCTGTTTTTCTTTATTGAAAAGGTTAAGATTAATGTTTATTTTTTTCTTGTCAGCCATTGTCATTCCCTTTCCTTATCTTATTCCAACTCAAGGCTGGGCATTTCGCCAAGAATGGGTAAACCGTATTTGTCAATCAGCTCATCCTTGTTCTTAACACGTGTATCAAACAGGTTAACAAGGAAAATAATAAGCATAGCCACAACCGCACCTATAAATGCACCAATAACGGCATTTCTGCCTGTATGGCTGGGTTCGGGGTTGGTTGCCTCTTTGGGGTATTCAGTCAGCTTTGTACTACCACCGCCGAAGATTCTTGCAATCTCGGTGGGGGCATTGTCAACGATACTTGACGCCACAAGATATGAAACGTGGGCGTCGGCATTGACCACCTCAAGGGAGATAATGTTTGTATCAATAACAGCCTCCATACCCATCATACCCTTGATTTCTGTTTCTGAATACTTATTGTCAAGGTCGTCTGAAACCTGCTGAAGGAATGAGTTGCTCTGCAAAACGTCAATATATGTGGGAAGCAGGTTACCTGCGTTAATAATCGCACCTGCGTTAACGTCGGTTGATGACTGCTGACCCTCAGTATTTATATAGATTTTAGCCGTTGATTTATACTCGGGAACGGCAGAAATTTTAAAGTAAGTATATGTAGCACCGCCAACAAGCACTGCAAGAATAACGATAAACCACCAGAACGTAAGCATCATATTGATAATATCAACAACACTTATGTCTGACATAACACTTTTCGCGGTATTAAGATTAGTATCCTTGGTCTGTTTAATTTCTTCTGTTGCCAATTTGAATACACCCTTTCCTATTTTATTGCATTATTATTTAGTATTGTATCACAACACAACAAAAAAGTCAAGGCGTGCACCTTGACTTTTTTAATTGTCAATTGACAATGGACAATGGACAATGAATGTGGCTTTTCGTCCTGCGAAAAGCAAAATTAATTATAGGCTTTTGTGCCAACAAAAGGCTTCAATAATTCCGCATTCCGCATTAGCGTAGTCGTCCAAACCCTGCTTCCTCAACACACATCTGTCCCGCTTCTGTCAGCATAAACTCTGCCAGTTTGCGTGCAGGTGCGTCCTCGGGGGTGTCAGCCCTCAATGCAATGTAGGTGTTATTGGCAAGAGGATAACTGCCGTCGGCAATAGTTTCGTCCGTGGGGTGTACCCCGTCAATTGCAAGAAGCTTAAGCATTGTTTTTGTATCGTAGAAATAGTCCATATTATTGAAATAATAATAAATACTGTAACCTAAACCGAACGCATTACTGTCATAATACGGTACATCCATAACGTCCGTCAGAATATTGGACATTGCTTCCGATGTGGTTTCCGCCTTGATTTCGGGGTGAATGTCACCGTCCTTTAAGAAATGTCTTTCCATCTGTGCGTGGGAGCCACTGTCGTTGTTACGGCAGTAAGGCACAAGCTTTGCCTCAATTGAGCCAAGCTCACTCCAGTCGGAGTATTTGTTATTTACATAAATATCCGTTATCTGCTCCGAGGTAAGCCCCTCTATGGGGTTATCTTTATTGGTAAAGAAAATCATCGCATCATAGGCAATGGGAATAAGCTCAATCTCCACGCCCTTCTCCTCTGCCAAAGCAAGAATGTCACTGGCAGGATAAACTGATGCAAACATCATATCAATCTCACCCGATATTAGCATCTCATAGCTCTGGTAGCTCTTTGAGTGCTTCTTTGGCATCTGCGGGTGGTTCTGACCGTAATAGAAAAGGTTACGGTAAACCGCCTCCGTAAAGGGATAGGTTGAGGTTGAGCCGTCAACTACGGGCAAGCCGTCACTAAACCCCAACTCCTCCGCTTCAGGCGACGGGAACAACGGGCAGGCATAGCTTATGGTATAAAGCATATCCGCTACGTCGTGGCGTGTTGCATAATCCTGTGCATATAAGAAACGGTGTGTTTCTCCCTCTGCCTCACCGACACTTGAGGGGGCATAGTTTCCAAGTCTTGTATATGCACCCTGTGCCCATTCCGACACGAACTGACGGTCAATTGCCGTTTGAGAGGCATCACCGGGATAGCCCATCCGTGCAATACCCACTGCACGATCAGCCATTACAACAAGCTCCTGACGGCTGACATTACGGTAAGGCTCAAAGGCATCGGGGGATGTACCCTCAACTATGCCCCACTGTGTTGCCGAGGCAACAACGCCGTAGAACCAGTCATCGGGTGTTACATCCTTGTATGTAACGTCAAACTTATCATTGGCTTTAAGCCCTAAAAGCCGCATAATAATTGCCACGGTTTCGGCTCTTGTAATTTTATCAAAGGGCAATGCCTCACCCTTCTCATTTCCCTCAATAACACCCATAGCCGACATTCTCTTAAAAGCAAAGAACTCGGGGGATGCAGGCTCATAATCGGTAAACTCCGTTTCTGTCACTGCAACGGGTTTAATTTCACGGTGTGCCTCGGTTTTGGGAATTAAGGCATAGAGTCTGTCACGGTAGCATTGTGAGAGAGGTATAACCTCATCTGTGTCGGCATACGCCGCCATAATTGTTTCGTTCTTTGTATAATCAACAGTATAAGGGATATGTTTATATGTAAAAATCTCCTCATACTCCCATATACCGCCGGGCGTTGCAAATACCTGCAGGGGGAACATTGCAAGTATAAGTAAAAGGGATAAAATCTTTTTCATAATAAACACCTTCTTTCAATATTTATATACCTTAAATTTAAGGAAATATTCAAAAGATTGGTATTGATTTTAAATTTAAAAAATAGTATA
>JAZNVD010000019.1:0-2846 GCA_045592645.1 Candidatus Ornithomonoglobus sp.
GAACTTCTTTGAGCCATTCCTCACGAAGTCTTAAAACAACCTTTGCAGCGGTTATTCCGCCATAACCCACACCTGCATATAAATCGTCAAGATTATTAAACCCGTAACGTTTGGTAATAGCACTTACCCATTCGGGCTTGAATAACTGTGAATGAGTATTGCCCAGACGTCGAAGCTCGCGTTCAATAAGCTCTTTACCCTCTTCAATGTTCTCATCACGCCGTTCACGCTTGAACCACTGGTTAATCTTGTTTCTTGCACGTGCCGTACGGCAGATTTTCAGCCAGTCACGGCTCGGGCCGTGGGTGTTTGCCGTAAGAATTTCAACAATCTCACCGTTCTCAAGAACATAGTTGTTCTGTACAATCTTGCCGTTTACCTTTGCACCACTCATTTTATATCCTACCTCGGAGTGAATTGCAAAAGCAAAGTCAATAACCGTACTCTTGGCAGGAAGTGACACTACCTTTCCCTGGGGTGAGAATACAAATACCTCATCCGCGAAAAGGTCAAACTTCAATGTGTTAAAGAATTCATCAGTATCAATGATATTCTCCTGGGTATCCAGCAGTGTTCTTACCCACTCAAGCTTGGAGTCCATCTCCGTTGCACCGCTTTTACCCTCTTTATATTTCCAGTGTGCAGCAATACCGTTCTCGGCAACGCTGTGCATTTCCCACGTACGAATCTGAATTTCAAAGGGTGTACCGTTAGGGCCGATAACCGTTGTGTGCAATGACTGATACATATTGGGTTTTGGCATTGCAATATAGTCCTTAAAACGCATTGGTACGGGAGTGTACATCTCATGCACCATACCAAGAACTGCATAACAATCAGGAATAGTATCAACTATAACACGCACCGCAAATAAGTCATAAAGACTGTCCATTGTCTTGCCCTGGGTAAACATTTTACGCCAGATGCTGTAAAAATGCTTGGCACGTCCCATAACCTTGCCCTCGATACCCATTTCAAGAAGCTTGTTACGGAATATCTCCATAACGTCAGCAATGTACTTATCACGGCTTGACTTTTTAAGACTTATATTCTCACGGATTTCCTCGTATGCAACGGGGTCAAGGTACTTTAAGGACAAGTCCTCAAGCTCAATCTTAATCTTTGACATACCAAGACGGTGTGCCAGCGGTGCATAAACATCAAGGGTTTCCTTGGAAATTCTTAACTGCTTCTCCTTGGGCATATAACCCATAGTACGCATATTGTGAAGACGGTCAATAAGCTTAATAATGACAACACGGATATCCTTTGACATGGCAAAGAACATTTTTCTCAAATTCTCTACCTGTTGCTCCTCACGGGAGGAATACTGAATCTTTTTCAGCTTTGTAACACCGTCAACAAGGTCTGCAACGGTTTTTCCGAACATTCTCTCAATATCGGCAGAGGTTGTCTCCGTATCCTCTACTATATCATGGAGGAAGCACGCAGTAATTGTAGACACATCAAGAGACAGCTGTGATGCAATATATGCCACATTCACGGGATGTGTTATATAAGGCTCACCGCTTTTACGCACCTGTCCCTCGTGCATGGACTTTGCAAAGGTATATGCATTCATAACCTTTGCAGCATCAGCCTCGGGGCTCTGCGTCTTTATTCTGTTTATAATCTCCTCTACCAGTTCGTCTGCCGTCTTGTCCGCCAATTGGGGAATTTTTTCAGGGGCGAGAATGGTATTCTTCGTTGTGTCTGTCATATATCTACCTCTTAGTCTGATGTCTTAATGTCACTCAGTACAAGCTGTAATGATTCCTTACCCATATAGTTGTTTATATCAATTTTAAATGCAATGTCAACCCTCATAGAAGGTGTAATATCGTTTGCAAGCTCACCTAATCCAAAGCCGATACAGTTAACCCTTGTACCATCCTTGTCTATCATCATTCGTATGTGCTTTTTATCTGCACCTACGCCTGAAACAGAAACCACTCTGGCGTCAGTTACCGCAAAAACAGGAGTTTCATTACCCATTCCAAACGGCTCTAAAACCGCCAGTGTCTTTGCCGTTGCCATTGTCAGGGTTTCACCCTTAATAGTGGCATCAATCTTAATCTGGGGTACCATTGCTTCCTCTGTAAGGTTCTTCTCTGCATATTCATTTATTCTCTTTGTAAATGCCTCAATATTACCTTCCTCAATCCCAAGACCTGAAGCAATGGCGTGTCCGCCATAGTTTGTCAACAAATCTGCACTATCGCCAAGTGCCTCAAAAAGGTTAAAGCCCTGAACACTTCTTCCCGAGCCTTTGCCCACACCGTCTGTGAGGGATATAAGAATACAGGGGCGGTGATAGGTTTCGGTTATTCTTGATGCTACAATACCTATAACGCCGTTATGCCAGCCTTCCTTCGCAAGAACAACAACCTTTTTCTTGTTAAAGTCCTTGTCTGATGTTATCATTTCAACAGCATCACGGTGAATTTCGTACTCTGTCTCCTGACGTTTTTTATTAACCGCATCAAGCTCCTCTGCAATCTCTTTTGCACGTTGTGAGTCACTTGTCAGCAACAACTCCACCGCAGTGGTTGCCGAGCCCATTCTGCCCGCCGCATTAAGACGGGGTGCAAGACCAAAGGCAATTGTAGCACAGTTTACCTTTTTGTCTGACATTCCTGCAATTTCAAGAAGTGCCCTCAAACCAGGACGTTGGGGCTCCTGCAAAAGCTGGAGTCCGCGGTCAACTATAACTCTGTTTTCATTTATAAGGGATACAACATCCGCAATCGTGCCGATAGCCGCCAGGTCAACGTACTTTTCAAAGAACTCACCTGCATTTTTACCCATAGCCATTGCTACGCCCATGGATACCTTGAAGGCAACAC
>JAZNVD010000020.1:0-3382 GCA_045592645.1 Candidatus Ornithomonoglobus sp.
CCCCGATATTTTTTCCGTATTTCAGGATTGGTAAGGTTTTCTATATCATACCCCACTGTGAGGCTTAAATTATCCGTCACAAGCCCCTTTTCTACAAGGTCAAGTACCATAAGCTCAGTCATTTCGCGGACTATCAGACGGGCTTTTTGCGCATCATACGGGCAATGCAGAACCTGCCCTGTGCTTTGGCTCCTGTTTTCAGGTGTATATTTGCGTATATCTGCTATTGTACAGGGCTCATACCCCCATGCGTGGTCAATCAAAAGCTCTGCATTTACACCGAACATTCTGTAAAGCAGGTCTTCATTATAGTAGTCATTTGCCCTGCCAACAGAGCATTTTGCAATATCTCCCATTGTTCGTATGCCAACTGATTCAAGTCGTGACGCATAACCCGGACCCACACGCCAGAAATCGGTAATAGGTGTATGATTCCACAGTTTTTCTCTGTATGACATTTCGTCAAGCTGGGCTATTCTTACTCCATCCTTATCAGGTTGGGCATGCTTCGCAACAATATCCATAGCAATTTTAGCAAGGTACATATTTGTACCCAATCCAACTGTTGCAGTTATACCCGTAGTATCAAGAACATCTCGTATAATTGTCATCGCAAAGTCGTGAGGGGTCTGATTATACGCTTTTAGATACCCTGTAATGTCAATAAATACTTCATCAATAGAATAAACGTGAATATCCTCTGGTGAAACATATTTCAGATAAATATTATAAATTCTTGTGCTATATTCCATATAGTACGCCATCCTCGGCGGTGCTGCAATATATGATACTGCAAGGGTATTATCCCTTTCAAGCTCCGATGCAAAACAACTTTCACCCGAAAATTTATAATCGGGAGTCTTTTTAAGTCTTGCATTATTCACTTCACGGACACGTTCAACCACTTCAAAAAGTCTTGCTCTTCCCGATACACCATAAGCTTTTAATGACGGCGAAACCGCCAGACATATAGTCTTTTCTGTCCGCTTTTCATCTGCTACCACCAAATTGGTATTTAGGGGGTCCAAACCTCTCTCTATACACTCAACAGAGGCATAGAAGGACTTAAGGTCAATACATAAATACATTTTTTTCTCCATTCTATACCTCCTTTCCTTACAAACAGTGTACCACAAACACCCTGAAAAATCAATGTAGCAGCGTATACAATCATTTTATTATGTTGATTTTGGGACAGAATTATGTTATAATCTGTGTAAGTTACTACTATAATAGGAGTTGATAGTATGAAAGCACTCATTACAGGTGCAAGTTCAGGTCTTGGCAGAGATATGGCGTATGTTCTTTCAGAAATGGGATATGACATTATTGCTGTAGCAAGACGTGAGGACAGATTAAAAGAACTTAAGGCAAGCTTAAAAACAAATGTTGAGATAGTCTGTTGCGATGTCACAGACAAAACCCAATGTGAAATACTTGGAAATTTAGCAAAGGATGTTGATGTTTTCATTAACAACGCAGGCTTTGGTGTTTTTGGTAATTTTGATGTTACAGATTTAGATTCGGAGCTTCGTATGCTTGATACTAATGTCCGTGCACTGCATATACTTACAAAAATTGTTTCCAGAACCTTTAAGGATCGCGGCTATGGTCATATTTTAAATGTCGCATCCCTTGCAGCATTCTTCCCTGGGCCTATGTTCGGTGCATATTATGCTACCAAATCATATGTTCTGCGTCTTTCACAGGCAGTCGCAGAGGAACTGCGTCAGGCGGGCAGTAAGGTTAAAATAAGTGTTCTGTGCCCCGGTCCCGTTCACACGGAATTTGGTGACGTTGCAAACGTTAACTTTGGCACAGGCAAAGAAAAAGCTACAAAGCATCTTGTGCTTACAAGTATGGATGTCGCACGATACGCAATAAAAAAGATGTTTACAGGGAAAGAAGTTATTGTTCCCGGTGTAATTATGAAAATCGCAGTTGGTTTAAGACGGATACTACCCGATAAAACTCTTGCAAAAGTAGTATATCTTATTCAAAGCAAGAAATGTATTAAAAAATAACAAAGGATGACTTTATAAATGATATTTGACGAAATTCCATGGCCGGACGACAATGACAAGCCATACGACCCAAAGGATATTCCAACTGATTATAATAAAGATTTTATGAAACTATACGGTTGGAGGGACAACTACTACGGTGAATATAATAACGGTCTTGACCCTGATGACTATGAAACTGAAAAGAGCTTTTTATATGCAATAAAAAACCCACCCACACCTTTTGTTTTAAATGTTGAGAATAACACAGAATATATATACTGTGGAGTGATGTTTCCATATCAGGACAGAATTTACCAGTACCGTACAGAAGATAAGACAATCAGACCGGGAGATATGGTTATTGTCCCCATCGGCGAGGATAACGAAGAAAAGACCGCACGGGTTGTAACGGTTGATATTTACCGTTACGCTGATGTCCCCTACCCCGTACATAAAACGAAAAAGATAATAAGAAAAGAGGGTTCTTATGATTAAAAAATTATCATCAATAATAGCATTTATATTAATAGTGTTTACAATTATACCCACCACTCATGCCACCAAAATTGGAAGTGTTGTAGGCACCGTGTACCACACAGATATTGTGGCGTATATAAATAACTATGCGATTCCATCATATGTAGCAAACGGAACATCCGTTGTGGTTGCGGAGGATTTAAGAAATTATGGATTTGACGTGATGTGGGATGCTAATGCAAGAACCTTATCTATAAATAGAAATAAAACAACACAGCCAACAGAAATGAGTTTCTCAAAAACAGGATCTCCATCTACAAAATTTACAAATATTCTTTATACTGATATAAAAGTTTATGCTAATGGAACCAGAATACCATCATACACAATAGATGGTGGGTACACAATGGTTCCACTTGAGTCTCTTACAATGTTTGGAACCTATAACTGGGTAAGTTATCAGCGAGCATTAAAATTGTGGGTTGATGGCTTACACATCAGAAACACCATGCAAGAAATTGCGCCGTACAGATTAAGCATAGTAGACGCAACATTAAAGCTAAGAGATTGGCTTAAGGGAAAATTAGATCCTATACCGTATGATTTGAAATATTATATAGAATTAGAATCATTAGAAAGGTATAATGGTCAGGAATATTATAAATTTCGATTAAAAATATCTCACCCTACACATAACGCAACAGTTGCCTTATATTGTGTGCCTATTGACGGCACAGAGATTTACCAACTTAGCTGGTCAGATTACGACAGAGAAGTTGAAGCTTATGTTTATTTTGACACTAATCCAAAATTATATTTTTAAACTGGATATTATTGATCCTTCTGTAACTTTACAGGATATGAAGACCTTTACAGGATATAAATAAAATGAACAATTA
>JAZNVD010000021.1:0-2147 GCA_045592645.1 Candidatus Ornithomonoglobus sp.
AAAGGTCTTGCATACAAGCAGGAGATGCCCATTAACTGGTGTACAGAATGTCAGGTGGGTCTTGCAAACGAGGAAGTTGTAAACGGTGTTTGCGAACGTTGTGGCGGAGAGGTTATCCAGAAGCGTCAGAGTCAGTGGATGCTTAAGATTACAGAGTATGCACAAAGACTTATTGATGACCTTGACGATATTGAATTCCTTGAGAAAATCAAGACACAGCAGCGTAACTGGATAGGCAGAAGTGAGGGTGCAGAGGTTACCTTCAAGCTTACATCAGGCGACGATATGGTTGTTTATACAACCCGTTGCGATACATTGTTCGGTGCAACGTATTCAGTTATTTCACCCGAGCATCCCTTGATTGAAAAGCTTGCTGATAAACTTACAAACTATGATGAGATTAAGGCATATCAGCTTGCCGCATCAAAGAAGTCAGAGTTTGAAAGAACAGAGCTTGCAAAGGATAAGACAGGTATAGAGCTTAAGGGTGTACGTGCAATTAACCCTGTAACAGGAGAAGAAATACCCGTATTTGTATCAGACTATGTTCTTGTAACCTACGGTACAGGTGCAATTATGGCAGTTCCTGCTCACGATACACGTGACTGGGAATTTGCAAAGAAGTTCAATCTTCCCATTGTTGAGGTTGTATCAGGTGGTAAGGATGTTCAGGAAGAGGCATATACGGATGTTTCAAAGGGAACAATGGTAAATTCAGGCTTCCTAACAGGAATGAATGTTAAGGACGCTATCCCTGCAATGATTGACTACCTTGAAAAAGAGGGTATAGGTAAGCGTAAGGTAAACTTCAAGCTTCGTGACTGGGTATTCTCACGTCAGAGATATTGGGGTGAGCCTATTCCCATTGTACACTGTGAGAAGTGCGGATACGTACCCGTACCCGAGAGTGAACTTCCTCTGGTATTACCTGATATGGAGGAGTTTAAGCCCGGTGAAAACGGTGAATCACCTCTTGCAAATGCAACAGAGTGGATAAACACAACTTGTCCCTGCTGTGGTGCTCCTGCAAAGCGTGAAACTGATACAATGCCACAGTGGGCAGGCTCAAGCTGGTACTTCTTAAGATATGCAGATGCACATAATGACGAGGCATTGGCATCAAAGGAAGCACTTGATTACTGGACCCCCGTTGACTGGTATAACGGCGGTATGGAGCATACAACACTTCACTTGTTGTATTCAAGATTCTGGCACAAGTTCCTGTTTGACATCGGCGTAGTTCCCACTGCAGAGCCTTACCAGAAGAGAACATCACACGGTATGATTCTTGGTGAGAACGGTGAGAAGATGTCAAAGTCACGCGGTAACGTAGTTAACCCTGACGATGTTGTAAATGAGTTTGGTGCAGATACTTTCAGAACATACGAAATGTTCCTTGGCGCATTTGACCAGAGCACACCATGGTCACAGCAGGGTCTTAAGGGATGTTATAAGTTTATGGAAAAGGTATGGAACCTGCAGAACATCCTTACAGATGAAGAGGGCTACAGCCCCGAGCTTGAAAAGGCAATGCACAAGGCAATCAAAAAGGTAGGTGAGGACTTCGAGAGAATGAAGTTCAACACTGCCATTGCAACCCTGATGAGTCTGTTGAATGATATTACAAAGAAGGGCTCAATCACAAAGGGTGAGTATAAGACATTTATTACATTGCTTAACCCCGTAGCACCTCATATGACAGAGGAAATATGGGAAATGCTTGGCGGTGAGGGATTATTATCACTTACAGAGTGGCCAAAGTTTGACGAGGCAAAGACAGTTGATGACGAAGTTGAAATCGTTGTTCAGATTAACGGTAAGATCCGTGACAAGATTTTAGTTGCGGCAGGTCTTGACCGTGATGCACTTCAGGCAGCTGCAATGGAAAGTGACCGTATAAAGGCACTTACAGAGGGTAAGGAAATTGTGAAGGTTATTGCAGTACCCGGCAAGCTTGTAAATGTAGTAGTTAAATAACCAACAAAAAAGAATGTTGCATAAGCAACATTCTTTTTATTTGTTCTTTTTAAATACTGCTACTGCTACAAGCACTAACGTGCCTAAAAGGACGATTGTACCGCCAGGGCGTAAATTCATATAATATGATATGAATAAGCAAGTCGGATCGTAGCCATGTCGTTCTGTGA
>JAZNVD010000022.1:0-4147 GCA_045592645.1 Candidatus Ornithomonoglobus sp.
AAATGCTAAAAAAAACGTAATGATTGTTAAATACATATATGCAGAAACATTATATAATAAAATTACACTAAAGTCAATCTGAGTGTGAATTTAAGGGAGGAAATGAGAATGAACGTTTTAGCAATCGGTTGTCATCCTGATGACATTGAAATTTCTTGTTGCGGAACACTTGCAAAATGCGTTAAAAGAGGTGACAAGGTTACAGTGTGTCACGTTGCCAACGGAAATATGGGACATGAGATAATCCCCCCCGATGAGCTTCGTGAGATGCGTGCCAATGAAGCAAAGCGTGCAGGTGCACTGGCAGGTATCGAGGTTGTATCGCTTGATATCGGAGATTTACTTCCCAACGGTTGTGATATTGAGCAGAGAGATAAGATTGTAGATTTAATAAGAAAGGTTCAGCCTGATTTTATTATTACCCACAGTCCTACTGACTATATGCCTGACCATTTGGCGGTATCAAAGCTTGTGTTTGACGCATCATTTGCCGCATCAGTACCCCAGTACGGTAACGGTGGTAAGGCTGCAGTTGTTCCCATTTTCTATATGGATAACCTTGCAGGTATGAATTTCCTTCCCACAGAGTACGTGGATATTACGGATGAGATAGACCTTAAGATTGAGATGCTTGAGTGTCACGAGAGTCAGCTTAAGTGGATGCGTGACCACGACCATATCGATTTTGCAGAGTTTGTAAAGACTTGTTCAAGATTCCGCGGCCTTCAGTGTGGAGTAGGCTATGCAGAGGGCTTTACTCAGGAGCTTGTATGGCCTAAGGTTGTGGCAAAGAGATTGTTGCCGTAATAAGGAGACAGATAATGGAAAGAGGACATATTAAGTTAAATAACCCTGAAAAATATTCGGGAGATTACAGAATTTCGCAGGAAAAGGTTGATGCAGCAATCAAGAAAGCCTGTGATAAATGGTTAAGAAAATTAGAGCAGTTTGATAATCTGTTCCCCGGCGCAACATCAGACAATGACGGTAATTATACATTAGGAGAAAACACCTCCTGGACACAGGGTATGCACACGGGTGCGACACTTCTTGCATACGAGCTTACAGGAAATGAAAAGTTTCTTGAGTTTGCAAAGGCACATATGCCTACCTATGTTCACAGATTTGAACACAAGATAGGTCTTTTAGGCCATGACGTAGGTTTTGTATATTCGCCAGCATGTATTGCTTATTACAAGCTTACGGGTGATGAGAAAATGAAGGAGATTTCGCTTAAAGCAGCGAATTATTTCCGTAATCATCTTTATTCAGAAAAGGGAGGATTTATTCTTCGTTCATTTTTGAGAATGGACCACGAAAGCGGTTGTCGGACAATGATGGATACTCTTATGAATATCCCCTTGCTATTCTGGGCGTATGAGCAGACGGGTGAGGAGAGATACATGGAGGCTGCAAAAGCTCAGGTTGCGACAACTGAGAAATGTCTGATAAGACCGGACGGCTCATCATATCATCATTATAAGTTTGATGTAGAGACTCGTGAGCCCGTGTGCGGTGTAACATTCCAGGGTCACGCAGATGAGTCAACTTGGTCAAGAGGTCATGCGTGGGGCGTTTACGGGTTCCCGACAGCGTATTCATATACAAAGGACGAGAGCATGTTCCCCCTACACAGAGATGTTACAAACTTTATGCTGAACCATCTTCCCGAGTCATATATCCCGTATTATGATTACGATTTTGTTGAGGAATGTGATGAGGCGAAGGATGCATCAGCAGGTTTGATTTCAGCCTGCGGTATGCTTGAGATGTGCAAGTATCTTGATGCTGATGCGCCTGAGGTTGCAATTTATAAGACTGCAGCAAATAAGATGATTGAGGCAGTAATTGATAACTGTATGGATTACGACAAGGACTTCGACGGACTTGTTAACTGGGTAACTTGCTCAGTTCCCCACGATTTATGTATCGATGGATGTACATCATACGGTGATTACTTCCTACTTGTGGCTCTTATGCGACTTAAGAACCCCGAGTGGAACAGATACTGGTAATTATTAAAATAATTATATATAAAAGGAGAAAAACATTATGGATTTTTTAAGCACAGTAAAAGGTAGTTTACTTGAGAACTTCTATCCCAAGGGTTGGGATATGAAGAAGATTGACGAGTGTTGTGACAAGGGTGTTGCACGCGAGGATTTCTGGAACAAGGACTTCAACCCCGTTGAGTGTGATAACATTTATGAGTTTGATACACTTATGGGTCACGAGATTGCTCTTAAGATTAAAGAGGCAAGAGAGGCAGGCGAGGAGCTTGCAATGATTCTTCCTGTAGGTCCTATGGGTATGTATAAGTGGGCAGCATACTTCCTTAACGAGTGGAAGATTAACTGTGACCACGTTTACACATTCAATATGGATGAGTGGGCAGACGCAGAGGGTAACACACTTCCCAATGACAACCCCGCATCATTTGAGTACAGTATGAAGCAGGCATTCTTTAACAAGCTTGACAACACAATTCCTCCCTCACAGAGAAACTTTGCTACAAAGGAAAATCTTCCTACATATCCCGAGAAGATTGCGGCTTTAAAGGCAGAGGGTGCAAAGCTTGTGCTTGTATTCGGTATTGGCAGAATGTGCCATATTGCATTCTGGGAGCCCCAGTTTGCAGAGGATTATGCATCAGTTGATGAGTGGAAGAAGGCATGCTACAGAATAGGTGCAAAGCTTCATCCTCTTACAATTGAGCAGAACGCTATTACAAGCTTTAAGAGCCGTACAACGCTTGTACCCTGCAGTGCAAACACAATAGGCCCCGGCCTATTCCTGCAGGCAGATACAATTATCGGCGGATGTGACGGTGCTCTTGGCCGTGGTATGGGATGGCAGGGAATGAGCTTCCTTACAACTCTTCACTATGGTCCTGATATGAACATTACATCAACATTTATACCCACAATGCCCGGTAAGCTGTTCTATCTTAAGGAGCTTGCAGGTCCGTTAGTGGCTGAATGTAACTAATTTGACAGAAAAAAACTGCACTTCTTATGCCGAGTGTTCTTGAGGACAGTTATATCATATTACAAAAAAGGAACAAGAGTTTAAATTCTGACTCTTGTTCCTTTTTGTTGTTTAAACAAATTAATTACTGTTTCTCAAAGTATCTTACATTCTGAATTTAATTCTTCCCAGACTGTATCAAATATGGCGATATCAATATCATTCATTGAGGCGAGTGTATATAGTGATTTTCTGTTAAATTTTTCGCTGTCACATAAAAATACACTTTGTTTGGTATTTGCCAGCATAAGAGAGCGAATGTAGTTTTCTTCTTCTGTAGGGTCAGAAATAATCCCGTTTTTATCCAGCGCATAGGATGAGAAAAACAAAATATCCGGATGAATTCCAGAAATCACTCTGTAACTTTGAGGTCCTGATAATACGGCGGAGTTATTAACACTGCTCCCACCGATACAATGTGTTTTGATGCCATAGTTTATGGCGTTGATAGCTGTAATCATGTTGTTTGTAAAAAGTGTTATATCCTTATGTTTTGCAATATGAGGAATTAAAAAACCGGCAGTACTTGAACTGTCTAACATTATAATCTGTCCATCACAAATAAGAGATTCAGCTTTTTTTGCAATTTTTCTTTTTGAAATGGTGTTTTGCATCAAACGATTGTTAAGTGGGGCTACCTGATTAGCATTTAATATGTTAGCTCCTCCATGAGTCCGCTTGATAAAATACAAGTTTTGCAGTTTGGTTAAATCACGACGAATACTTGATGCGGAAGTATATGTTAATTTGGAAAGTTTCTCTACCGTCATAAATCCATTTTTGTTCAATAATTCCAGGATTTGTTCTTGTCTTTTCGAAATGCTCATTTTAGCCCCTTTTCTGCTCATTTTATCATTTTGTATGATTGTTTTTCTAATTTATCGCAAAATATTGAAAAAAAACAATCAGGTTATATAATTATATCATAAAAAGATAATTTGTCAATATGAGGTGATATAATGTTGGAAAATATGAAAGAAAGAGTGCTTAAAGCAAATCTTGCTTTGAAGAATAAAAATCTAATTACGCTGACATGGGGAAATGTTTCAGAAATTGACAAAGAAAGTGGCTATGTTGTAATAAAACCCTCAGGCGTGGATTATGAAAATATGACTACCGA
>JAZNVD010000023.1:0-1580 GCA_045592645.1 Candidatus Ornithomonoglobus sp.
CCCTTTTTAATATCACCGTCGGCATAGGCTTTTTTCAGTATGTAATAGGCAACTCTGTCCTTTATAGAACCGCTGAGATTGAAATATTCAGCCTTTGCGTAAACCTTCATGGGAGTACCGTCATATTCCAGGCTTATTTCAATCAATCGGGTGCTTGAATTCATTTGCGAAATGTCATTAAATATATTTTCCATTATATCCTCCATAAGTAAACCTACATATTAAATAAGTTCACCGTATAAAATTCCGTCTTTAATACTTAAAATGCGTGTCATTAAAAATTCGCCGCTTATTTCTCTGTCACAGGGAACGTGAACTGTAAGATAGTTTGAAGTTTTACCTTCATAATAATTATCCTTTGTCCGTGTTTCAAAAAGAACCTCGGTGTTTCTTCCTATATAATGGGAAAGAAAATCATTGCGTGTACGGTCTGTCGCATCAATAATTATCTTTGACCGTTCCTCTTTAATCTGTGGCGGTACCTGATTGGGGCGTTTTGCCGCAGGAGTGCCACGACGCTGTGAATACTGAAACACGTGTGCTTCCGTGAACTTAACTTTGTTTACAAAATCAAGGGTTTTATTAAACTCCTCATCGGTTTCTCCTGCAAAGCCTACCATTATATCAGTAGTAATTGCACATTCGGGGAAAGCTTCACGAAGCCCCTCTACAATTTCACAAAATTGGTCAGTTGTATAATGACGGTTCATACGTTTTAGTGTTTCGTCACAGCCTGACTGAAGTGAAATATGAAAATGCGGGCAAAGCTTTTTGCAATCTTTAATATCCTCAACAAACTGACGATTTAATGTCATAGGCTCAATTGACGATAACCTTATACGGCGTATGCCCTGAACCTTGTCGATTTTATTAAGCAGCTTTGCAAGATTTGTATTTTTAAGGTCCTTGCCGTAGGATGCGGCGTGAATGCCTGTAAGTATTACTTCCTTATATCCGTTATTGGCAAGAGTTTTTACTTCATTAATAATATCCTCCTCCTCGCGGCTTCTTACAGGACCTCGGGCATAGGGGATAATGCAGTATGAACAGAATTGTGAACATCCGTCCTGAATTTTAATATATGCACGGGTACGGTCCATACATCGTCTTACAGTGAGGTTTTCGTATGTATGGTTATCCTTAACACTTTCCACTGCATTTAATTTTGTAGTGTTATCAATGTTCTCAAGAAGGTTAATAACCGAAGCCTTGTCTTTTGTGCCAAGGACAAGATTAACACCGTCAATGTCTAAAACCTCATCGGGTGCAGTCTGTGAATAACAACCCATAACGGCAATAACTGCATCAGGATTTGTTTTCTTTGCGCGGCGGATAATCTGCCTTGATTTTTTGTCACTCATAGCAGTAACGGAGCAGGTATTTATTATATAATAGTCGGAAGCCTCCGAAAAGGGTACAACAGAATACCCGAAATCTTCGAACATTTCGGAGATGGCTTCAGTTTCATATTGATTAACCTTGCATCCGAGGGTGCTAAAAGCCACGGTTTTCATAAATAATCTCCTTAAAATAAAAATGACATAGAACTATTATATAAAACTTTCCTAAAAATTTCAATA
>JAZNVD010000024.1:0-5371 GCA_045592645.1 Candidatus Ornithomonoglobus sp.
AAAATATATTCATTCTCTCAAAACAGGTGCTATTATAAGGTCTGCGTGCATTTTAGGTGCTGTTATTTCAGGTGCAGATGAGAACGAAATTAACCTGATAGACAGTTTTGCAACAAACCTTGGTATTGCATTCCAGATAAGAGATGATATTCTTGATGTAACAGGCACTGCAGAAGAATTAGGTAAACCCATCGGATCAGATGTTGATCTTAATAAAAGCACATATGTTGCTCTTTGCGGTATTGAAAAATCAATTGAGTTGGTAAAAGAATATTCCAACAATGCAAAAGAGTCCCTCAAAATATTCGGTGATAAAGCACACTTTTTGATTGAATTTACAGATTATCTTATTAACAGAGACAGTTAAGGGGTTAAAATGAACAGTGTTTTAGAAATATTTTCTAACAAAATTTTAATTACTTCAGTATTAGCCTGGTTTATTGCACAGACAATCAAGGTTGTTCATACATTAATAAGAGATAAAAGGGTTGATTTTACCCGAATGTTCGGCTCTGGTGGTATGCCGAGCTCACATGCTTCATTCACAGTTTCACTTGCAACTGCAACAGGTATGGAAATGGGATTTTCAGGAGTTGAGTTTGCACTTGCCGCAGCATTTTCAATTGTTGTTATGTATGATGCGACCGGCATAAGACGAAGCGCAGGAGAGCAGGCGGCAATTTTAAATAAAATTGTAGAACGATTTGGAAAAGAAACCTTACAGGATACAGGCAAGAAACTAAAGGAGCTTTTAGGTCATACCCCAAAACAAGTTTTTGCAGGTGCAATCCTTGGTATTTTTGTTGCGATAATTCGACACATTTAATTTGAAAATTACTTGACAAAATAATAGTTGAGTGATATAATAAGAGCATAATTTTAAGGCTATGATAAAGACAGTAATTGATATGCGGTCTTATATAGAGAGGGAATACCGTGGCTGGAAGTGTTCCTATAAGATATATCAATGAACACCACTTTTGAGCCGTGGCAGAAAGGGCATTTGCTTTAGTAAATCCACCGCGAGTCTGCGTTAACGACTTAATTGAGAGACGGCTTATGCCGTAATCAGGATGGAACCGTGTAATTTGCACTCCTGAGTAAATACCTTTGTATTTGCTTGGGAGTTTTTCTTTTGCAGATACATAATTTAACAAAGGAAAGGAAAAGAAAACAATGTCAGTAGAATTAAACGAACTACAAACACTACGCCATTCGGCATCACACATTTTAGCACAGGCTGTAAAACGCCTTTTCCCTGAAGTAAAGCTTGCAATTGGTCCTGCGATTGATACAGGTTTTTATTATGATTTTGATGTTGAAACACCGTTTTCACAGGAGGATCTTGATAATCTTGAAGCTGAAATGAAAAAGATTGTCAAGGAAAATCTTAAGATTGAACGGTTTGAGTTATCCAGAGCTGAAGCTCTAGAATTAATGAAGGATGAACCTTACAAGGTAGAGCTTATTAATGAGCTTCCTGAAGGTGAAACAATCTCATTCTATAAGCAGGGAGATTTCACAGATTTGTGTGCAGGCCCTCATGTAAACTACACATCAAAGGTAAAAGCATTCAAGCTTTTGTCAGCAACAGGTGCATACTGGAGAGGTGATGAGCATAATAAAATGCTTACTCGTATATACGGTACAGCATTTAAGACAAAGGATGAGCTTGCAGAGCATTTGGAACAGCTTGAAGAGGCAAAGAAGCGTGACCATAACAAGCTTGGCCGTGACCTTGAATTATTTACAACAGTTGACTACATCGGTCAGGGACTTCCCATTATGCTTCCCAAGGGTGCAAGAATGATTCAGCTTCTTCAGCGTTGGGTTGAGGACGAGGAACAGAAGCGTGGCTGGCAGCTTACAAAAACACCTTTAATGGCAAAGAGTGACTTATACAAAATTTCAGGACACTGGGGTCATTATAAGGACGGTATGTTTGTTCTTGGTGATGAAGAGAAGGATAAAGAAGTTTTTGCTTTAAGACCTATGACATGTCCTTTCCAGTATCAGGCGTACTTAAACCGTGGTCGTTCATACCGTGACCTTCCTATGCGTCTTAACGAAACATCAACATTGTTCAGAAACGAGGCATCAGGTGAAATGCACGGACTTATCCGTGTACGTCAGTTTACAATTTCAGAGGGACACCTTATGTGTACACCTGAACAGTTAGAGGATGAGTTCAGAAACTGTCTTGAACTTACACGTTATATGCTTGACACATTAGGTCTTCTTGAGGATGTATCGTACAGATTCTCACAATGGGATCCTGATAACCGTGAAAAGTATATCGGCACAGAGGAACAGTGGGATGAAGCGCAGTCAAAGATGAAGACAATCCTTGATGACCTGGGCATTGAATATAAGATAGGTATAGGTGAGGCTGCATTCTACGGTCCCAAGCTTGATATCCAGATTAAAAATGTACACGGTAAAGAGGATACTCTTGTAACAATTCAGATTGATCAGATGCTTGCAGAAAAGTTTGGTATGGAATATGCTGACCGTGACGGACAGAAGAAAAATCCTTATATCATCCACAGAACATCAATCGGTTGCTATGAACGTACACTTGCACTTCTTATTGAAAAGTACGCAGGTGCTTTCCCAACATGGCTTGCACCTACACAGGTTAAGTTATTACCTATAGCTGACCGTCACCTTGATTTCACTTACGAGGTCAAGAAGAAGCTTGAAGCTCGTGGAATTATGCGTGTTGAGGTTGATGACAGGTCAGAAAAGCTTGGCTTTAAGCTTCGTGAAGCACAGCTTGAAAAATCACCTTATATGGTTGTTATCGGTGACAAGGACGTGGAGGCTAACGCAGTTTCAGTTCGTTCAAGAAAAGCCGGTGATATGGGTAGTATGGATGTTGACGCATTCGTTGATATGATTGTGGACGAGGTAGAAAACAAAAAAAGATAACTCACATAACAAATTTCCCTGGCATAATATATGCTGGGGTGAGATGTATGAGAGTAGGGTATAGGAGAAAACACACAGCAACGGTAATCACAGTATCGTTGCTGGGTGTTCTTATATTATTAACTTATATTTTTCACGTTATATTAAAACGAGCCGAGCCTGTATTTGTTGCACAGACATCAAATTATTCAAACACTGCTTTTACTGATTTGGTCAATAAATCAATAATAAAAATAGCAGAAACAGAAGATTTTGAAGGTTTTTTTCATACGGTATCCGACAGTGGAACAACAACAATAGAAGCAGATACTGCCAAAATTAACCGTATTACATCAAAACTGCTTATTGAAGTGCAAAACACATTAAACAATGACTATCCGGCAAAACTATATATACCCCTGGGTAGCCTCACAAATTACTATTTGTTGTCATCTATAGGACCACAAATTCCTGTTAAAATTATCCCTATAAGTATTGTAACATGCGATATGGAGGAAACATTTGAAGCAGCAGGTATCAATCAGGTACTACATAAAATTTCTGTTAAAATAGGCGTTAATATGCATTATCGTGGCTTCAGCCTTGATGAACGGGAAAGAATAGAAATAACAGTACCAATTGCCGAGACAATAATTTCAGGTACGGTACCACAATATTACGGAAATGGATTAATTAAAACGGTTGATTAACATAACAATATTATGTTAACTAATAAGCGCGGAGGAAGTTATGGACGAGAAAAAGGCGAGAATAGAGTATCTTACAGATGCCTTAAATTACCATAATAAAAAGTATTATATAGACGATGCTCCGGAAATTTCTGATTTTGAGTTTGATGCATTACTACTTGAACTTGAGAAGCTTGAAGAAGAGTTTCCGCAGTACAAATTACCAAATTCACCAACAATGCGTGTAGGTGGTGAAGCTGCGTCAACTTTCAATGAAGTTTTACATGAAATTCCTATGCAGAGCCTTCAGAAAGCCTTTTCTAAAGAGGAAATTTCTGACTTTGACAGAAGAGTAAGAGATATAATATCAAATCCTCAGTATGTTGTTGAGCATAAAATTGATGGTTTGTCAGTTTCTATTGAGTACGTTAATGGTGCATTTTTCCGTGCTTCAACAAGAGGTGACGGAATTACTGGTGAGGATATTACTGAAAACATAAAAACCATACGAACAGTACCTTTAAAATTAAAGGATGATGTTCCTTATCTTGAGGTACGCGGTGAGGTTTTTATGCCAAATGAAACCTTTATAAAACTTAATAAAGAATTAGAGGACACAGAACAGCCTTTGTTTGCAAACCCGAGAAATGCAGCGGCAGGTTCGTTAAGACAACTTGATGCTAAAGTTACTGCAAAGCGTGGGCTTGATATATTTGTTTTTAACATTCAAAAAGTAGAAGGAGTCACAGTTTCAAGTCATATTGAAGGCCTAAGATTCCTTAAAGAACAAGGTTTTAAGACAATTTTAAACGATAAAGTTTTCAATAATATTGATGAAGTTATATCAGAAATTGAAAATATTGGCGATGAACGCGATTCCTTAAGCTTTGGTATAGACGGTGCTGTTGTTAAGGTAAACAATTTCAGCGACAGGGATCTTTTAGGTGAAACGGCAAAGTTCCCACGATGGGCAATTGCCTATAAATATCCTGCAGAAAAACAGACAACAAAAATCAGAGATATTCGTATTCAGGTAGGTAGAACGGGTGTTTTAACACCTCTTGCGATACTTGACACTGTTAGAATTGCAGGTTCAAATGTATCCCGTGCAACACTGCACAATATAGACTATATAACAGAAAAAGACATCCGAATAAATGACACTGTTGTTATAGAAAAAGCAGGAGATATTATACCTGCGGTTGTTGAAGTTATAAAAGATGAACGTACAGGTGGAGAAATCCCCTTTACTATGCCAAAATCCTGCCCGGAATGCGGTGCAGAGGTTGTGCGTGAGGCGGGGGAGGCAGCATACCGTTGTACAGGTATAAGCTGTCCTGCACAGAGATTACGTAATATTATTCATTTTGTATCGAGAACTGCTATGGATATAGACGGTTTAGGTCCGTCAAACATTGAAAAGCTCGTTGAAAACAATCTTATAAATGATGCCTGTGATTTATATTATTTAGATTATGAAAAAGCATCAGAATTGCGTGGATTTGGCACAAAATGGGCAGAAAATCTTAAAAATTCTATAGAAAAATCGAAAACCAACCCCTTATACAGACTGATTTTTGGTTTGGGAATACGACATATTGGCGAAAAAGCAGCCAAAAATATAGCTGCAAAATACAAAACCATTGATGATTTAATGGTTGCAGACCCTGAAGATATGGCAAAAATTGAGGATGTTGGAGCCATAATGGCAGAATCTGTTGCAGAGTTTATGAAACAACCCCAGAATATTGATTTCATATACAGATTAAAGC
>JAZNVD010000025.1:0-4129 GCA_045592645.1 Candidatus Ornithomonoglobus sp.
GCTGTTGTCATTAGCAGAGCTTTCAAAAGTCTTGATTTCATATCAAGTCGTCCTCCCTTTTTATTTTCGTTTTAATTCCGCGGTGCTTCTGCCGCAGAAGATACTAAACACAATTATACTCATATATAATATCACATTCCACAGGAAAATGCAAGAGCTATTTCAATTTTTTGTAATTTTTTTTACAAATATTACGAGCCTTCTCCTTGAGGAGATGCCAAAAAAAAGAAACTCCCCCGAAGGGAAGTTTCTCTTTTTGTTTATTAGTTGTTCTTTGTAATGTAAACGCCTGTCAATGAGTTCCAGTTCTCGCCGCCTGATGTGTTACCGTCAAGACCAAGTCTGATGTAACGTCCCTGAGCGCCTGTCACTGCATATGTCTCAAGGTCTTCTGTTGTACCACTTGACAAACCTGACCACAACTCTACCCAGCTTGCGCCGTCGTCTGAAACAGAAATATTAAACTTCTGCTGACGAGCGTGACCTGACATGAATGAAATCATTACATTGTCAAATCTCTGGCTTGAGCCAAGATCTAGGATTGCCCACTGATCAACGCCTGCAACCGCATATCTTGTTGACTGGTCGTTATCAAACATATGAACCGGCGGGTTAGCTTCCTGAGTAATCTCTGAAACCTCATAACCCATTACAGGAATTGATGTCATTCCGGGGAAGTCAAGAGGCTTCTTGATACATGTAAACTTAACTGTGTAAACTCTTCTGTTGTAAGGATCGTTCTTATCAGTTACTATTACCCTGACAACATCATTGATAGTAGCAGCCTGCTCTATCTCAACATTGTACTTATCTGATGAAGCTGAAGCCTGAGGAGCTGTGTCCTGAACACCTTCAACGATTGAAGCCTCAAGTTTTGTCTTTGTACCTGCTGACAATACCTGATCACCAACTGTAATAGTATCAATATAGGGAACTGCAGGAATCTCACCATCAGGAATTGACCATGAAGTGATGGGTGCATCCCATTCTTCAACAGTTGTAGGAAGGCCACGCAAATCAACGGGTGTCAACTTAACTGTCAATGTAAAGTCACCGATTGCCTTCTTAGTAAATCTCAACATATTATGTGATCCGGGAACATAGTTATCTGTCTGAGCGGGTGATGTGGGCAATGCCTTTGTTCCTCCGAACTCAGGAGTAAGCTCTTCAGTTGAAGTCCATGAAACCTCAACGCTCTTACCATCCTGGTGAAGGATAACCTTGTTCTCACCGTCTACAAACTCACAGTCTGCCTTTGTAATCATTGTCCATACAAACTCTGTCTCTGCAGGGAACTTAATCTCATCACGGATAACCAAGCTCTGTCTGTTATCTGTAAATGCAAAGCCACGAGTAGCTGATGTTACATCATATAGAGTATCTGTCATATCGATTGAAGCGATACCACCTCTGGGCTTTAACTGATGAACTGTCAACTTACCTGTGTTATTTCTGTTATGGTCTTCCTTCTCTGAAGGACTTGTAAAGATTGTTGAGTGAGCCTCGGCTCTTGAACGGTAGTGCTTCCAACGTTCTCCGCCTACACCCCAATCCCAGTAACCCTTGGAGTTGTATTCGCCCATACGAATTTGCATTGACCAACGAATACCTGCGTACTCATATACGAATGAACCTGTATCTAGCTGGTCATGACCTGACTCCATGTGACCACCGTGGATACCAACAAATACGGGCTCCTCTGTATCCCATGAGTCACGCATTACGATTGTATCAATTCTGCCTAGTAGATAGTCAATATCCATAGGTACTTCTGATTCATATCTCTCGGGCTCGTAAAGTAGCATTGCAAGACCAAGGTCCTCGTTATCTACCCACTTACCCTTTAGAGGATCGATAACCTGCTTATAAACACCTTCCAAATCGTAAGCGTTCGCAAGATATAGCATCTCGGGAACAAGTACTCGCTGAGGCATTGAATCGGCGAAGTTATATACACCTGCAGGTGACTGTGACTGAAGCTCTGATAGAGCTGCAAGGTTCATACCTTCAAGGTTATGCATACCAAGACCTGCAGTTTCGGGCCAGATTGTTGTTAGTGTATCAAGCCACTTAGCAGTAAACTGCATTGTAAGCTCCCAATAACCTGCACCCTCGTACCAGTTACCTTCGGGCGCCCACTTGTACATACAAAGCTCTGCACCCCTAAGTGAGTTTGCACCAATATATGATGCTACCTCAGGATATACATCAATAAATGCAAGAGCACCCATCAAAGCACCTGAGTTATCAACGTTACCATGGTTGTTTGTTGCGTTAAACGCACCGCCCATCTTTGAACCGGTTGACTGGAAGCCTAACCATGAATCATAGAAACCGTTCCTATACATACCTTCTTCTATGACTTTTCTCTGCTCCTCGGTAAAGTAATGATACAACCAGTCGTAACCAACTGCATAGCCTGCCATTGCCTCACAAGTATCAAGGTGGTGGCTGGGGTTCCAGTCGGGGAACTTAGCAAAGTTCTCAAGCTCTGCATACGCACGGTCTAGATATCTCTGATCCTTTGTCAAGTGATAACCAACCGCCAAAACGTGCATATACTTTGCCATGTTTCTCTGCTTACCAAGTCTGATACCATCGTATAGCTCATGGATAAGTAGAGGTGTTTCTACCAAGCCTTCACAAGCAATAATAACTCTTTCCTTCCAGAGTTTCATCCAGTAGTCTGTCTCTGAAAGCTCTACCATTCTGTCGAAGTCTGCCTGTGTAAACTGAATTCTGGGGTGAACGCCTGCTAGCTCTGACTCCTGATATAGCTTTAGGAATTCATTTCTGTCAGGACGATAGTATAGCAAGAAATCGTTTAATCTGTCGATATCATCCTGCTCAACAGGAAGCTGAATAGGCTGTGCACCCATTACATACATGTGTGCATTGTATGTTGAGGGAACATGAACTACAGTCTTACCAAATGCGTTAGCTGCCTTGGGGGCGGGAATGTATGCAATACCATTCTTAACCTCGCCTGCAATAGCTACACCGTTAAATACAACGTTTGCGCCATTCTCTGTACAGCTGAAGCCAAATGCGTCTGCAAGAGCCTTTGCGGGCATCATTGCAACGCCGTCCTTAATATATGTAGGAGTTCTTAGAAGAACCTTCTGATTATCTACATAACATACACCTGATGTACCATGGAAGCCCATGAAGCCTCCCATCAAGGTCTTCTGAGGCTTATCAGTTGCAAAAATTGTATTAGATGTTGTAACATCAATTTCCTTTTTAATCTCACCAAGGTCTCCCTCAATTATCTTATCGCTCTCATATACTCTTACGTTATCAACCTCAATCTTGATGGGATCCTGGTTAGTAACACCACCAACACCGTGAGTCATATGAAGACGGAACAATGAAAGATTTGCACCGGGGCCGATAAAGGTAGGATTAATCGGAACTACACCGAACGGCTCACCATCAACAAATACGTTGAAGCTTCTATCGTATAAGTCAATTAAGATTGAAACCTTGTACCACTGACCGGGCTTCAAAGTCTTTGACGCTGTATTATTTGATGTCTGAAGCAAATAGCCTGCCTTTAGTTTTACTACGCCCTGCTCCTTGTTGTCTGTGTCCTTAAAGTTAAATGAAAGAACTGACATCTTCTCATGCACTTTAATATCTGCCTCACATACGACATAGTCTGTCTTTGTAGCGATACCGTTTGCGTTAAGGTGAGAGTCACCTGTTCCCAAACGCTCCATTATAAATACCTTGTTATCAGGATTTGTGGAATCTGTTGCAATTTTAAAGTTGTTACCATTAGTGTGAGCACTCAACTGTGTTTTACCGCTGTCAAATGTCTCGTTAAACATTGTGTTTGAACCAACCTGCGGTCCGAATGCGGGGTTAATCTCTTCAAATGCCTCATCATTGTACTCTGCACGAGGATATGCCATGGGCACATATGTATCACTGTTATAGATGTTTACATTATCAATGATAACGCCCTGTCCATCCTTAGATGATGTGAATGTAAATGTTACCTTTGCAACATCTGAAAGTGAACAACCCTTCAAATTCATGTTCTGAATCTTTGCTCTACCGTTGATGTAAATATCACATGTTCGATCATCTGCACGGAAAACAAGTGTATAATTCATTGTCTTTG
>JAZNVD010000026.1:0-4988 GCA_045592645.1 Candidatus Ornithomonoglobus sp.
GCATTTGGTATGGATAAAGAGGGTCAAGATTACAGAGCTTGTCAGGCTTACGGGCCTCTGTATAAATAATTGTTACATAGACACGCCGTGATTTTACGGCGTGTTTTTTTACAATATTTTTCTAAAAATATACAAAATATATTGAAATATATCCATTTATATGATATAATGTTACCAATATATATCAGGAGGTTTTTATCATGGACGATATCATGAATAAAATCAAAGAAACAGCTTCAAAGGCTAAAGACGGAGCAAGCAAGTTTGCGAAAATTTTCGCAAAACGTACATCAGATGCAATAAGCAGTACAAAGCTTTCCATTTCTATCAGTGAGGCAAACAACAAAATAAAAGATATTTACACAGAAATTGGCGAAACAATGTACGAAAAGTACCTTAATAACGAGGCTACCGACCCCGAGTTTGAAACTGCTTTCCAGCAGATTGATAAGCTTATGGTTGACATTGGTGAGCTATATGACAAAAAGGCAGAGCTAAAAAATGCACAGCGTTGCAAGAACTGTGGCACTTTGAATAAAGATGACGCAGACTTCTGTTCAAAATGCGGTGCAACTCTTGAATGCGACGATTGTGATGATGTAGAAATCGACGAGACCGAGGATGATGCAATTGATGAGGTTATTACAATTACTCCCGAAAAGGGCGAATAATTAAGGGGTTATCTGCATGGATTTTGATAAGATAAAAAAAGTAGCAAAAGAAACATTCAAGGTTGTCAGCAACAGAGCAAACGAAACCACTCCCCCTCCCCGTGTTCACACAGAGCCCGAGGATGACTTTGATGACTTCTCGATGACTGACGACTTAATGGGACAGACTCGGAAATTCGATATGAAGGACGCTTTAAACCGCGTTAAAAAGAATACAGAGTCTATAAAAAATTCAGTTTCAGAGCTTATCAGCGATGATAATACAGATGCACCTGTTGTAAATTCTTACGATAAAAATGCACTTAACTCTGACCTGAATGATATTTCAGAAGAGGTCAAGGCTTTACGCCTCTCTAACGAAAATCTTGAGGGACATATAGTTGCAATTGAAAGAAAGCTGTCAGAAATTTCAAATTCTGTTTCAGGTGTTAATAAGATTAATGACAGCATCTTTGACCTTAAAAACTCACAGATTAACACAAGAAACTCTATTAATGAGCTTGAGGTTGCATTTAAGAAAATGAAAAAGAAAGTGATTTCAGGAATAACTGTAATCAGTATAATCACTGCCATTGTTGCAGTCCTTGAAATCATTAATTTACTTTCATAAGAATTAAAGCGAATGAGATTATCTCATTCGCTTTTTTGTTCAGTCACACAAGCACTTAACAGACGGGTCATAGTCACCCGGACTTAAAAATGTACATTTCTCCGGCGGATAAAACTCGTCTATGGGGAAATCAATTCTGTCAAACAATTCACAGGGATTGTCGTCCGATGTTGCTCCCACACATTCCTTGTCAGGGATGCAATAATCATAGCACGGAAGCAGCACGAGAAGAGGGCGTTCAAGCTTAACGATAGAGAATACGCCTAAAGATACATATGCACGCTTATGCTCTCCGCCTGATACAAGCTCGTCACCGAAAATCTTACATACACAATCAGGAACTGATGAAACATCACATTCGTCGTAACAGCAACAATCTTTACGATGTTTAACATCCATTACCTTCGCGCCAAGTGCAATGGGATCAACTACCTCAACCACCGCATATGGCATATTGGTCTTTTTCCACATCTGCTCGTCAAATCCGTTTTCTCTGTACTTTGATGAGAAAATCTTTGCATTACCCTCTGAACCAAAAAGAATAACTCTCTTTGTAAAGGTTGCAAGACCCTCTACAACCTCAGGGTTACAGTTGCCCGTAAAGGCGTGTAGTGTAATCTTGAAGAAATACTTAATATCAACAGAATAAAATCCCCTGTTAAAAGGCACTTCCTCAACATCTGATAAAACCCAGATTACCTCTGCTTTTGAACATTTTACACTGATTGCACGGTCAATAATCTCCTGTCCGCACTTTGTTAAATAAACCCGTACATTCTCCAAACAATCTTTATCACGGCAAGAATCAATTACCTTGTCTGTATGTATGCAAACTGCGTCTTTAAAATTCCCGTCACAGTTTTCCTGATAAACACAACATTTATCCTGCATAACAATTTCTCCTTTCATAAATTACGGGATATACCCTAAAATATAGTATGCTAAAGCTTATGTTTTTGTTCAATTGTAAACTTTTTTATTTATCTATTGCATTTTTGTATTATATTTGATATAATCGAAAATAATAAGGGAGTAGTCAGCACACCCGTGTGATAGTGCCAACAATCTCGGTTTTATCCTGGCATTATCTTAATTGACGAGACTTATCTCAATGCGGATAAGTGTCGTTTTTTTTATCCGTAAATATCTATTATATAAGGAGGAACATTATATGTTCTACAATGAGTCAAAGGATGAGGTTTTAACCAGACTTGGTGCTGACCTTAATCACGGACTGACAACTGACGCCGTAACAGTTCTTTTAGAAAAGCACGGCAAAAACAAGCTTAAGGAAAAACGCAAAAAAACTAACCTTGAACGGTTTGTCGAGCAATTTAAGGATGTTATGATTCTTATACTTATTGCCGCCGCCATAGTATCCTTTATTGTTGCCTGTGTTGAGGGTAATCCAAAGGAATTCTTTGAGCCTGCACTTATTCTTTTAATCGTTGTGCTTAATGCTATTATGGGCGTTATGCAGGAAAGCAAAGCTGAAAAAGCACTTGATGCTTTGAAGAATATGTCAGCACCCCACGCAAGGGTTGTCCGTAACGGAGTTGAGGAAATTATTGATGCCGCTATGTTAGTACCAGGTGACATTATTAAGCTTGAAGCAGGTGATTTCATCCCTGCCGATGCAAGGCTTATTAAAAGTGTCAGTTTAAAATGTGAGGAAGCGGCGCTTACAGGTGAATCTGTCCCGTCAGAAAAGGACGCAGAGTTTATTGCAGACGAGAATGCACCTTTAGGTGACAGATCTAATATGGTGTTTTCAGGTTGTAGCGTTACCTACGGTACTGCAACTGCAGTTGTTTGTGCAACAGGTATGGATACACAAATGGGCAAAATCGCAAACCTACTTGATGATGAGGGCAATTCACAAACCCCTCTTCAGGAGAAGCTTGCACAGCTGGGTAAATATTTAGGTTTTGTTGCACTTCTTGCCTGTGCTATTGTATTTGTTGTAGGTATTGCCAACGGTATTCCCGTTATGGAGATATTTATGACCGCAGTTTCTCTTGCGGTTTCAGCTATTCCTGAAGGTCTGCCCGCAATAGTTACTATTGTTCTATCAATAGGCGTACAGAGAATGGTTAAAAAGAATGCTCTTATCAGACGTCTTCCAGCCGTTGAAACTCTTGGAAGTGCTTCGGTTATCTGCTCCGATAAGACAGGCACCCTCACCCAGAACCGTATGACATTGGTTAAAACCTACTGTGACGGCAATGACCTTGAGGATGTTACAAATGATGTTACAGAACACGCAAAAACATTGCTTACTTATGCAACACTTTGCTGTGACGGAGAGGTAATCGTTAACGGTGATAACATTGAGCACATCGGTGATCCCACTGAAACTGCCATTGTTTATGCGGCATACAAAAACGGTCTTGCAAAGGCACAATTAAACGAAAAGCATCCCCGACTTGGCGAAATCCCCTTTGACTCCGACCGTAAGCTTATGACAACCATTAATAGTATTGACGGTAAAAACATCGTCATTGTTAAGGGTGCATTTGACGTTATGGCAAGTCGTTGCATTTCAGGCAACCTTGAGAAAGCAAAGGAAATAAACAATGCAATGAGTGAGACTGCCTTGCGTGTCCTTGCAGTAGGATATAAGGAAATTGACACAGTTCCCACAGAGTTTTCATCCGACGAATTAGAGAACGGTCTTACATTTATGGGACTTGTAGGTATGATTGACCCGCCACGTCCCGAAGCAAAGGATGCCGTTGCAATCTGTATAAAGGCAGGCATCAAGCCCGTTATGATTACAGGTGACCATATTGTTACAGCATCGGCTATTGCCCGTGAGCTTGGAATTTTACGGGATGGTGACCGTGCAATCACAGGTGCAGAGCTTGATAATATGACAGATACCGAGCTTGACCGTGAGGTTAAGAATATATCTGTTTATGCCCGTGTATCTCCCGAAAATAAGATACGAATTGTAAAAGCATGGCAGAGAGCAGGTCAGGTTGTTTCAATGACAGGCGACGGTGTAAATGATGCGCCTGCTCTGAAGGCTGCAGATATTGGTTGTGCGATGGGTATTACAGGTACCGATGTTGCCAAGGGTGCGGCAGATATTACTCTTACTGACGATAACTTTGCAACCATCGTTGATGCAGTGTCCGAAGGCCGTGGTATTTATGCTAATATCCGCAAGGTTGTAGGTTTCCTGTTAGGTACAAACATCGGCGAGGTTGTTGCCGTATTTGTTGCAATGCTATTATGGCACAAATCACCTTTCCTTTCAATGCAGCTACTCTGGATAAACCTTGTAACTGACAGTTTACCCGCAATTGCATTAGGTATGGAACCCGTCGAAAAAGATGTCATGGACAGAAAACCAAAGCCCAAGAATGAGGGTATATTTGCCCACGGTTTAGGCATAAAGGTAGTTTTACAGGGTATAATGTTTGCAATCCTGTCCCTTATCGGCTTTAAGCTTGGAGAGGCTTATATGGGCCTTGCCGGCGGACAGACAATGGCATTTATGGTACTTGCCCTGTCACAGACCGTTCACGCATTCAATATGCGTTCAGAACATTCACTGTTTAAAATCGGTGCTTTCACAAACTCCAAGTTAAACGGTGCAGTACTGATTTCAGTGGCACTTATGCTTCTTGTACTGTTTACACCCTTACGGATTGCATTCGGACTTGTCATGCTTCCTGCACATTTGTATTTAATAGCACTGG
>JAZNVD010000027.1:0-1525 GCA_045592645.1 Candidatus Ornithomonoglobus sp.
CCCCCAACTTCACTCACCTTTGCTATTCCAATGAAAAGGTAAGAAAGAAGCTTGTGGACTGGATTGTAGGATATGTGAAAGAGAAACCGTATATTGACTTTCTTCACCTCTGGCTTGCAGATGCCCTGGACAATCATTGTGAATGTCCCCTTTGTATTGATGAGAGAACCTCCGACCAGTATGTAAAAATATTAAACGAGGTTGACGCAGAATTTACCCGTCTTGGCATAGACACAAAAATTGTATTTATTCTTTATGTTGAAACCATGTGGGCACCTGCTTATGAAAAAATCAATAACCCCGACCGTTTTTATATGATGACCGCAACAGGTAGCAGAGATTTCACAAAGCCTCTTGACAATACCCCGTACGATGGGGAAACTCCCGAGTATGTTAAAAACCACTACAACATAAATCTTTCATTCCCCTTGAGTATGAGATTTACAGAGGATTGGAAGCGTGCATTCGACGGGCGTTTATTGTTGTTTGAATATAATATGTATACCAACCAGTATAACGACCCGGGATTTATGAATTCAGCAAAAGTATGGCTGGAAGAGGCAAAAAGCTTACACACCTTAAACGCACACGGTACAGTATCAGACCAGACGCCGCGTGCATATTTCCCCAACAGTTTACCTATGAGTATCTACGGGGCGGCAATGTTCGATAAGGAAATAGAATTTGAACCTTTCTGTGAGAAGTACTTTAAGTCGACCTACGGTACCGACTACAAGCTTGCCCTTGATTATCTTACAGAGATTTCGGACCTTATGGGGTTTGATTTGCTGCAATTTAATATGGATATTGTAGACATTGACCCCGACCTTGGAAGCACAAAGAAGGCTCATCTTAAGCCGTGGCTCAATAATGAGAAAGCACAGGCAGGATTCCGGAGGGTTATGGAGCTTTGCGATGAATTTGAAAGCATCGCCAAAGCACATTCGGAAAATGAAGAGCATCCCGCATATCGCAAGTCATGGAAGTTGCTTTTCTATCACACAGATTTCTGTCGGAGATACGCACAGATTATGCTTGCACTTGCATTGGAAAATAACGACGAGGCAAAGAAGCTTTATGATGAAATGATGGATGTATTTTCAAGAATTGAGTCAGAAATCAGCCTTGAACTTGATTTGTTCCTGTTTGGTGAAGCATTGAAAAAGAAATTCTGATAAAAAGAACGCAGTTTTTACTGCGTTCTTATTTTTAACTCTAAATCACCCAATTCATCGGTATATGACGTCAGTCTGTCAACAATTCTGTCATACTGACTGCCCGTTGCGGGGGTTGGCTGATAATTATTTAAAGGTGCTGTGCTTGAAATTCTTGTGGGGATAATCTCAAAATTATCATCATCAAGCAGTGTATCACCCTCAAATGTAAACTCTTGAGTAAATATGGCAGTATCCATATCCGACGGTGAGTTATTACCGCCAAAGGAGAAATTACCTAAACTGTAGCAAATATACCTACCGTTGTATTTCTCAAAGCCCTGCAATACGTGGGGATGTGTACCAAGTCG
>JAZNVD010000028.1:0-3396 GCA_045592645.1 Candidatus Ornithomonoglobus sp.
GGTGTTTTAATGAATTTCATAGACTACATTGAAGACTCCTGTAAGAACATTGAGGATAGTCATATCTCTTACGTTTTCAAGAAAAAACTTTATGATGAAATGACTGACCGTGCCAATGAAATCACAAAGGCAGGTCTTCACGATGAAAAGGTTATTACAGACTTACTTGCTGACGAATATCCCGATATTGAAAAACAGTACAGAGAGTTTGAAAAGCAACAAAAGAAAAAAGCCCGAGGCAGCTTTCTGCGTAAACTGTTTGCCCTTGGCGGTGTATTGTATTTTATTGCAATATTCGTTGCATACTTCGGAATAAGCAGCGTAACGGGAGCATGGGGAAAAACCTGGTTAATCATTGTAGGCGGTATTTTCTCAATGATTATTTTCTACACAAGCTTCCTCATTAAAAGGCTTTATCATTGGCATCGTTTTCTTCACATTGTCGCAAGGCTTTTGATTTCGGGTTGTATAATGCTGGTTGCGATTTTTGCATTTCTTTTTGTACTTATAATGTTCGACCCGGGAATAAGCTGGATTATAGTTATTCTCGGTGTTATGGCGCTACTTATTACTGATTTGATTTTCGCTTTTGCCACAAAGCAAAAATTCCGCACAATTTCTCTTTTTGCATATATGCCAGTATTGGCAACTATGCTTTACATTGTCCTTGCGGGTGCTAAAATTATTACTTGGGCAGCAGGCTGGCCAATTATATTCGTTGGTCTTGCAGTTGACTTTATTATCGCTATAACCATCGCTGGAAGTAATGCAAAATACTTTATGTATAAGCAGGAGGTTGATGAATAATGAAACGTAAATTAACCGCCGAATTATGGGATAAAATGCATTATCTCTTCCGAGACTTTAATGACCGTATGGTTCACGTTGAACTCAATTACGACTTTGTTCTTGACGTTGAGGCATTGAAAACCACCATTATCTGTGCCTTTGAAAAAGTTCCTGTTTTGCACTCAAGGTTTGTAGATAAAAAATTCTATACCTACTGGGAGGTTATGCCCTACCACATTGAGGATGTCTTAACCGTAGCGGAGCCTGAAAATTTAGAGGAAGCAGTTGAGAATTTCTTAACACAATACATTCCGCCTGAAAGCCATATTCAGATGAAATTTGCCCTTTTCATCAAGGACGGAAAGAGCACACTTTGTATGATTGAAAATCATATGTGTATGGATGGTGGTGACCTTAAATATTTCTTGCAGTCCTTCTGCCGGAATTACACGGAATATGTTGAAAACGGTGTAAGTCCTATTGAATATCGTACAGGGTCACGCTCTTACACGGATGTTTATTCGGGATTTTCAAAGATGGAATCCGGTGTTGCAAAGCGTCTTTTCAAAAATATCAATGCACGTGATAATCACAGATTCCCTCTTACCCCAAACAATATTCGTGATGTTTCATTTATTGCAAGAAAAAAATTCAGCGAAGAAACCCTTGCAAAATTAAAGGCGAAGGGTAAGGAGATGGGTGCAACAGTAAATGAGATGCTTCTTGCAGCATATTTTTACAGCGTTTATGAATTGGCAAACTTCCCCGCAAGTGACCAGGTTATGATTTCAAGTGCTATTGACCTTCGTCGTCACATGGATACAGTTGAAGGTACGGGCTTTACAAATCACACCGCCTGGATGCAATGTGTTGTTCCTGAAAGAGGCAGGGACATTTTTGAAACTGTACAGTATGTTGTTAGGAGTTCAAACCGATTCAAGAAGGATAAATTTATGGGTCTTTACGGCCTTCCTCTTCTTAATTTCGGTTACAGTATTCTTCCTCATGCAGCAAGCGAAGAAATTGTTAAAATCGGTTACTCAAATCCATATATGGCAATGAGTAATATCGGTATTCTTAAAGGAAATGACCTTGCACTTATGAATAAAGAGCCCACGGACGCCTTTATGTCAGGTGCTGTAAAATACAAGCCATTCGTTCTTCTTACTGCTACGACGTACAAAAATGTAGTTACTCTTTCTATGTGTGTCCGTGGTAACGATAAAGATAAGGAAATCGTAAACAATTTCTTTAATCTTATGGAAAAGAATATAAAAGCTCTTACAAATGAATAAATTATAAAAGACGAACAGAAATCATCTGTTCGTTTTTTTTGCAAAAAAATCATAAAAACCCTATTGACAGTCACGTGAACCTGTGCTATAATCACATTAACACATAAAGGAGGTGGAGTAAATGAATTATATTCCTGGAACTGCGTTGGAGTTTAACAAGGTTGCAAAAGATGATTGTTTTTCATTGATTGCTCCCCTGTTGACAGTTACAAAAGGTCTTACTCTTGCACAAGTCAGAGAATTAACAGGACTTGAAACATCCACTATACAGAATTGGATAAAACGTGGGTGGGTAAAAAATCCTGAGGAAAAACGTTATGGCGAAGAACAGGTTATGCGTATCATTCTTATAAATATGATGCGTGGGTCAATACAGATGGAGCAGATTGCTTTTCTTATGAGTTATATCAACGGTTCCGTAGAAGACCGTTCCGACGACATTCTTCCTGACCGTGAACTTTTCAATATTCTTTGCAGTACGATTTATGAATGTGAAAATAACGCAGTTTACGATTCAGAAAAATTAGATGCCATCATCGAGAAAAATATTATAAACACAAATTTCAGGGATGACATCTCAAAAAGAAAACTGAGAACTGCTCTACGGGCAATGGTACTTGCAATTCTCTCAACAAGAATGAGGGATATGGCACAAAAAGCCTTTGCCGAGTTGATTTAAGGAGAAATCAGAATGGTAAATTTATATGTATCAACCTCTCCGCAGGAAACTGAGGAACTTATTACCAACACTATTATTGACGGTTCGGTTACAGGCGAATTAATTGATAAATATATCAAATTTAACGAAAACGGTACATCAATTATTGTACTTGTTTTTGAAAAACACTATTACCGAGTAGGTAATCGTCTGACACTTACCGTAGTAATTGATAATCTTGATGGCAAGACTCATATTCATGCAATAGGCGGTGGTGGCGGCGAAGGTCTTTTCAGATGGGATGCCGGTGCTTCCGAAAGCTTTGAAGACTGCATTTACGATGCAATCTTTAAATATATTATTAAAGAGTAATTTAAGGGTGAATAAAATCTTAAAGGAGGATATTTGTGGAATACTTAATGGAAAACCTTTGGATTTTCTGGATTGCGGTAGGCATTGTATTTTTAGTAATTGAAATGCTTACAACAGCTCTTGTGTCTATCTGGTTTGTCCCCGCAGCAATAATTACCTGTATTTTGTCCTTGTTTATTGAAAGTTTGCCTCTGCAAGTTGCCATATTCGTAGTATTAAGTGCAATATTTATGGTAATATGTCGCAAACTTTATAATAAACATTTTAAAAAGAAAGTGGACG
>JAZNVD010000029.1:0-8882 GCA_045592645.1 Candidatus Ornithomonoglobus sp.
GCCTCATCGATTAAGATTGAGTCAACCTCGTCGACAATTGCATAGTTGTGACCACGCTGTACCATTTCTTCCTTGTGTACAACCATGTTATCACGAAGATAGTCAAAGCCAAGCTCGTTGTTTGTACCGTAGGTAATATCGCAGGCATAAGCCTCACGGCGTTCTGCATTGTCTTTATCGTGAATAATAAGACCGCAGGAAAGTCCAAGGAATCGGTAAACCTTACCCATCCACTCGGAATCTCGCTTTGCAAGGTAATCGTTAACTGTAACGATATGTACACCCTTGCCTGTAAGTGCATTAAGATAAGCGGGCAGAGTTGAAACCAAAGTTTTACCCTCACCTGTTTTCATTTCTGCAATTCTGCCCTGGTGAAGAATTACACCACCTACAACCTGAACATAGAAATGCTTCATTCCAAGAACACGCCAGCTTGCCTCACGCATTACTGCAAATGCTTCGGGCAAAAGGTCGTCCAATGTTTCGCCGTTATTAAGACGTTCCTTAAACTCCTTTGTCTTTGCCTTTAATTCTGCGTCTGTAAGCTTTTCGATTTCAGGCTCCAATGCCATTACCTGCTGGGCAATGGGGTGCACCTTCTTAAGCTCACGTTCAGAGTATGTGCCGAATAATTTATCAAATAAACTCATTTTTATAACATATCCTTTCGTTAAAAGAAATAGGTCAAAGTCATAATATATACATATAAATGCATACACTTTTATATTGTATCACAAATTTCTCAATATTACCACTGTTTTTTTAAAACTTTTAAGAAAAATTCATAATTTTTCCATTATGGACAAGTTGTTAATAAATTGTTCATAAAAGATACACAGAAAATACATTGACAATGTATTAAAAAGGTGTATAATAAAGTTAAGGTCAAAGAAGGTCAAAGTGCAACGCAAAAGCGTTGCAGTGCGAAATGCGGAGTGAGGAATTCGGAATTATGGAAGAAAATTGCCACGCAATTTTCAATATTAAAGAAGGTGATTATTTGGGAAAGTCTGATAAGATAGAAGCGTTCATTCTTGAGCTTATTAAAAGGGAAGAGGATGAGTGGACAAAAATTCAGCGGAACGAACTGGCACAAATTTTCAACTGCGTACCGTCGCAGATTAATTATGTAATTTCAACACGGTTCAGCCCCGAAAGAGGATATATGGTAGAAACACGTCGGGGCGGCGGCGGGTATGTTCTTATACGCCGAAGCAATATGAGGGGTGTTGTAAGTGATAGTCTTACACAGTCACAGTGTGTTGATTTGTTAAACGGTTTGCTCCAGAGAGAGCTTATAACAAAACGTGAGGGGCAGATGATTGCAGGGATGGTTCAGGATTTAGGTGACCGTGACCGTGCGGTTCTTGTTAAAAAAGCCCTTGATACTATACTTTAAAGGAGGAAAATAAAATGGATATTTTTTCAGAGCTATTTGGAATGTTCGATGAGCTTGACGGATTTTTTACGCCCGTTATGCAGGTAAAGGAAAGTAAGAAATGCCCCCGTTGCGGAAGTCGATGGGAGGATATAAAAAGGTCGGGGAAATTTGGTTGTGATGAGTGCTATAAAACCTTTTACGAGGGTGCAAAGGCAACTTTAAAGCAGACACATTCCGCAACAGAACACACAGGAAAAATTCCGTCAAAATCAGGTGCGGAGGTTAAAGCAAAACGCCGTCTTGCCGAGCTTAAGACACAGCTAAAAGATGCCGTTGACAGTGAAAACTACGAGCTTGCGGCAAAACTTCATAATGAAATAAAAGAGCTTGAGGGAGGTGCAGGAAAATGATATGGTATAAAGATTACAAAGACGGAATAGTCGTATCAACACGTATCCGTCTTGCAAGAAATATTAAGAATACCCCGTTCCCGTCACTTCTTACGGGTGAGGCAAGGGATAAAGTGAGAACAACCCTTGAGGAGGCTGTTACAAAGAGTAATTCAACACTTTCAAAGGAATTTACTCTTTTAAGACTTGATGAGGTTTCGCCCCTTGAAAAGAGAGCAATGGTTGAGGAGCATCTAATATCACCTCAAATGGTAAAAGGGACACAGAAATCGGTTCTTGTAAACAAGGATAAGACTATGAGTATTATGCTTATGGAGGAGGACCATATCCGTCTGCAGATTATAATGGCAGGAATGGAGCTTGATAAGGCATATGACCTTGCTGACAAGGTTGATAACGTAATGGAAGAGGCTGTTGATTATGCTTTCTCGGAGGAGTTCGGGTATCTTACAGCGTGTCCCACAAACGTGGGAACAGGTCTTCGTGCAAGTGTTATGATGCATTTGCCTGCTCTTGTTATGACAGGGAATATTGCGAGAGTTCTGCAGTCTTTCTCAGGTATGGGAATTGCGGTACGGGGTCTTTATGGCGAGGGTACAAATGCCGAGGGTGCAATGTACCAGATTTCAAATTCCGTTACACTGGGACTTGGAGAAAAAGAGCTTATTGAAAAGCTTAAGACTGTGGTAGAAAGAATTGAAAAAATGGAAGTTCAGGCAAGGGAACGCCTTATGAGAGACCTTAAGGAAACTTTTATTGATAAAATTATGCGTTCCTACGGTATCCTGAGGTATGCTCATAAGGTGACATCGGCCGAGGCAAAGACAATGCTTTCAGACTGTTTGTTAGGTGTTAATATGGGTATAATCAATACAGAGGGGGAAATGAGCCCTCTGGAACTTATGATTAAAACTGCTCCCTCAATTATTACGGGAGAAGAAACTCTTACCGCTGATGAAAGGGACATAAAACGGGCAGAGTTTTTGAGAGAGAATATATAAGGAGGTAACGGGTATGTTATTTTCAAATTTTACAGAAAGAGCAAGGATTGCAATCAGTGAGGCTCACGATATTGCATGCCTTTTAGGTCATGGATATATTGGCTCGGAGCACATTGTTGCAGGTCTTATAAAAGAAGGCTCGGGCGTTGCATCACAGATACTTGAGAGCAAGGATGTGACCTACGAGAAGGTGATGGCAAAGATTGAAGAGGTTATGGGTAAAAAGGAGGCTATTCCGCAGAATACCGAGATAGGTCTTACACCCAGAACAAAGAGAATACTTCAGCTTTCGGCAACAGAAGCACGTGCTATGGGCAATAATTATATTGGTACAGAGCATATTTTAATGGCACTGTTGCGTGACGGAGAAAGTGTAGGCACACGAATTCTTCATGACCTGGGAATAAACCCGAGGGACACTTATACTGCCATTGTGGAGGCTATGCTTGAAGAGGACAGAGAGGGTGCGAAGGAGAGTGCATCCTCAAGAGGTAAGGGGACAGTAAACAGCCCTACGCCCACTCTTGACGAGTACGGCAGAGATTTTACGGCTTTGGCAGGTGAGGATAAGTTTGACCCTGTAATAGGCCGTAATGAGGAAATTGAAAGAGTTATACAGATTTTAAGTCGACGGAGTAAAAACAACCCCTGTCTTATCGGTGAGCCGGGCGTTGGTAAAACCGCCGTTTGCGAGGGGCTTGCACAAAGAATTGCTTCGGGTGATGTACCCGAGTCATTAAAGACAAAAAGACTTGTATCAATTGACTTATCGGCAATGGTTGCAGGTGCAAAATACCGCGGCGAGTTTGAGGAAAGACTTAAAAAGGTAATTGACGAGGTTATTGCGGCAAAAGAGGTAATTCTTTTTGTTGACGAGCTTCATACGATTGTAGGTACGGGTAACTCCGAGGGTTCGCTTGATGCATCAAACATCTTAAAACCCTTCCTTGCAAGAGGAGAGTTGCAGTTAATCGGTGCTACAACCTTAAAAGAATACAAGAAATATATTGAAAAGGATGCAGCATTGGAAAGACGTTTTCAGCCTGTAACAGTAGGAGAGCCTACAGTGGAGGAAACCATTGATATTCTGAAAGGTATCCGCGACAAGTACGAGGCGCACCACGGTGTAAGAATAACCGATGAGGCATTAGAGAGTGCGGCAAAGCTTTCTCACAGATATATTACTGACAGATTTTTGCCTGATAAGGCGATTGACCTTGTAGATGAAGCATCATCAATGAAACAGCTGTCGTCACAGATTGAGCCACCTGATTTAAAGGCAAAGGAAAAGGAAATTGAACGTCTTAAGAGTGAACGCGAAGAGGCGGTAATGGCACAGGAATACGAAAAAGCGGCAAAACTTCGCGACGAAGAAAAGGCGATTTCCGAGGAAGCAAGAAAGCTTAAAGAGGAATGGAAGGGTACGGGCACAACCTCGGAGCTGGTTGTAACGGAAAGTGATATTGCAGAGGTACTGTCTGTATGGACAGGTGTTTCCGCTACAAAGTTATGTCAGGAAGAAATGGACAGATTACGCAACCTTGAGAGTATTTTGCACGAGAGAGTAATTGGTCAGGATAAAGCGGTTACTGCCGTTGCAAAGGCAATAAAGCGTGGCCGTGCAGGTCTTAAGGACCCAAAACGCCCCATTGGTTCATTCCTGTTTTTAGGCCCTACGGGTGTGGGTAAGACGGAGCTTTCAAAGACACTGGCAGAGGCGATGTTCGGTGATGAGAGTTCTCTTATCCGTGTTGATATGTCGGAGTATATGGAAAAGCACGGCGTGTCAAAGTTTATCGGTTCACCCCCGGGATATGTGGGCTTTGAGGACGGCGGTCAGCTTACGGAGAAAATCCGCAAGCACGCCTACAGTGATATCCTTTTTGACGAAATTGAAAAGGCACAACCCGATGTGTTTAATATAATGCTGCAGATACTCGATGACGGTATCCTGACTGATGCGCAGGGCAGAAAAGTTGACTTTAAAAATACGGTTATTATTATGACCTCAAACCTTGGTGCGTCGGAGATTTTAGGCACAGGCTCTGCGAAACTTGGTTTTGCCACTGCAGGAAAGAGTGAAAATGAGGAAATTCACGATAAGGTAATGGCAGAGGTTAAGCGTGCCATGAAGCCTGAATTCCTGAACAGAATTGACGAGGTAATTGTCTTTGACAGGCTTTCAAAGGATGAGATAAAGGATATTGCAAAGCTTATGCTTAAATCCCTTGAGGCAAGACTTAAGGAGAATGAAATTGCAGTTGAGTTCACGGAAAAAGCTGTGGATGAAATTGCAGAGGCAGGCTTTGACAAGGTCTATGGTGCAAGACCCCTAAGACGTGCTATACAGACACAAATTGAGGATATGCTGTCGGAGAAAATAATTGACGGTGAGATTGCGTCGGGTGATACAATAACCGTTGATTTTAAAGACGGTGAGTTTGTGGTAAGTAAATAACAACCAAAGCAGAGGTTTTTGCCTCTGCTTTTTCTTTTCCAAAAAAGACAGGAATATTTTTCTGAAAGGGTTGATTTTTGACGGTGGAAATGGTATAATATAATGGCTAATGGGGAGATGTCCCCAAAGGGCTTCATAATTTATAAAAAAGAGGTTTTTATATGAGAATTTATAACACTCTTACAAGACAGAAAGAGGAATTTATCCCTGCTGATAAAAATAATGTTAAAATGTATTCGTGCGGTCCTACTGTGTATGATTATTTTCATATAGGTAATGCAAGACCGTTCATTATATTTGACACCATGCGTCGTTATCTTGAGTATGCAGGCTACGGTGTAACCTTTGTACAGAATTTTACGGATATTGACGATAAAATGATTAAGCGTGCCAATGCGGAGGGTATTACCGTAAAAGAGCTTGGTGAGAAGTTTATTGCCGAGTATTTTAAGGATACAGAGGCAATCGGTGTAAGAAAGGCTACAATTCATCCCAAGGCAACAGAGAATATTGATGCGATAATTGATATTGTAAAGCGTCTTTGTGATAATGGCTATGCCTATAATGTTGACGGCAATGTTTATTTCAGGACAAAGAAATTTGCAGAATATGGCAAGCTTTCAAAACAGCCTCTTGAGGATTTGGAGCTTGGTGCAAGAATAGATGTCAATGAGGTTAAGGAAGATCCTATGGACTTTGCTTTATGGAAGGCAAAGAAACCGGGTGAACCCTTCTGGGAGAGCCCCTGGGGTGAGGGCAGACCAGGCTGGCATATTGAGTGTTCAGCTATGGCTAACCGTTATCTGGGTGAGACCATTGACCTTCATTCAGGCGGTCAGGATTTAATATTCCCTCACCACGAGAATGAGATTGCACAGAGTGAGTGTGCTAACTGTAAAGCATTTTCCAACTACTGGATGCATAATGGCTATATCAACATTGACGGTAAGAAGATGAGCAAGTCATTGGGCAATTTCTTTACTGTCCGTGACATATTAAAAGAATACGACGGCGAGATAGTTCGTTTCTTTATGCTTTCAGCTCACTACAGAAGCCCCATTAACTTTGCAGATACTTTAATGGAACAGGCGAAGTCTGCGGTTGAGAGAGTTTATAACTGTATTGATAACCTTGAGTTTATTAAGGGAAATGCGGAGGATAAGGCTTGCCCTGACGAAATCAAGACAGAGCTTGAGAGTTTCCGTAAAAAGTTCTGTGATGCAATGGATGATGACTTAAATACTGCTGATGCAATCGCAAGTATTTTTGATATTGTTTATATGGCAAATACAAAGCTTACAAGTGATTCGGGCAAGGAGGCAATTGAGCTTACCCTTGCGCTTATCCGTGAGCTTGGTGATGTTCTTGGTTTGTTTAACAAGGTGCAGAACAACTCCCTTGATGCAGAGGTTGAGGAGCTTATTGCAAAGCGTCAGGAGGCACGTGCCAACAAGGACTGGGCAACTGCTGATGCTATTCGTGATAAACTAAAGGAAATGAATATAGTTTTAAAGGATACGCCGGACGGTGTCAAGTGGAGCATTGCAGAATAACATGGAGTTTACTAAAGAACCGAACCAATACAATCCCCTTGTTCTTGCGTATTTAGGTGATACCTTGTATGATATTTACGTAAGGACAAGGCTTATACAGGAGCATGAGAATATGCTTGCTCACAAGCTTCACGTAGAGGCTATCCGCTTTGTTAAGGCTCACGGACAAAGTGAGGCTATGGCATACCTTGAGGATAAGCTCACAGAGGCGGAAACTATGGCATACAAACGGGGAAGGAATACCAAGTCCTTTACTGTACCAAAGAATGCTGATGTTAAAGAATACCGCCGTGCAACAGGTTTTGAAGCGTTGCTGGGGTGGCTGTACGTAGGCGGACAAAATGACAGACTTCACGAGATTATGACTATGGCGTATGATGCCGTAGCAAATGCATAACTAACATAACACAGGAGGAAAAATGAAATGGATGCGAAAAGAGCAACCCAACTTGCGATAATTGCAAACAAAGCCAGAAAGCACGCCCTTACAGGTGTGTTTAATGCAAAGGCAGGACACCCGGGAGGTTCACTGTCTGTAGCAGATGTTATGACTTTATTATATTTTGAAAAAATGAATGTGGACCCAAAAAACCCGCAGATGCCCGACCGTGACAGATTTGTTTTGTCAAAGGGACACACTGCACCTGCCCTTTACGGTGTATTGGCAGAACGCGGTTTCTTCCCTGTGGAGGATATGGCAACCTTAAGACAGATTGACTCATATCTGCAGGGACATCCTGATATGCGTAAAGTGCCCGGTGTTGATATGTCAACGGGCTCACTTGGCCAGGGTGTTTCAGTTGCAGGCGGTATGGCATTAAGTGCAAAGCTTGACAACAAGAGCTACAGGGTTTATTCAATTTTAGGCGACGGCGAACTTGAGGAAGGTCAGGTATGGGAGCAGGCAATGTTCGCACCTCATTATAAGCTTGACAACCTTACAATTTTCGTTGACTTTAACGGTTTGCAGATTGACGGTGATATAACACAGGTTATGAACCCCACGCCCATTGACAAGAAATTTGAGGCTTTCGGCTGGAATGTAATCGTTGCCGATGCTCATGATTTTATTGAGCTTGATGAGGCAATTGAGAAAGCAAAGGCTTGTAAGGGTAAGCCTACGGCAATTATTATGAAATCAACAAAGGGTAAGAACGTATCCTTTATGGAAAACCGCCCCGAGTGGCACGGCTCGGCTCCCAATGAGGAGCAATATAATCAGGCTATAGCAGAGCTTGATGCGAAAATTGCAGAACTGGAGGCGATGTTATAATGGCAAAGCAGGCAACAAGAGTATCATACGGTGAGGCTTTGGTTAAGTACGGCAACAACCCCGATATTGTTGTACTTGACGCAGACCTTTCAAAATCAACAAAGACAGAGATGTTCCAGAAGGCATACCCCGACAGATTTATTAACTGTGGTATTGCCGAGGCAAATATGATGTGCGTTGCTGCAGGTCTTGCGGCAACGGGTAAAACTGCGTTTGCATCAACCTTTGCAATGTTTGCAGCAGGTCGTGCATATGAGCAGATAAGAAACTCAATCGGCTACACAAAGCTTAATGTAAAAATTGGTGCAACTCACGCAGGTATTTCTGTTGGTGAGGACGGTGCATCGCATCAGTGCCTTGAAGATCTGGCACTAATGCGTACAATTCCCGGTATGGTTGTAATTAACCCTGCTGATGATTTGGAGGCACAGCTTGCAGTTAAGGCGGCAATTGACCACGAGGGCCCCGTTTATATGCGTTTTGGCAGACTTGCGGTTGAGGATGTAAACGGTGCAGATTATAAGTTTGAGTTAGGCAAGGGTGTAACCTTAAAAGACGGTACAGACGTTACAATCATTGCAACGGGTCTTATGGTTCAGGAATCACTAAAGGCGGCGGAGAGCCTTGAAAAAGAGGGTATTTCGGCACGTGTAATCAATATCCATACAATTAAGCCCATTGACCGTGAAATTATCGCAAAAGCATCAAGGGAAACGGGTGCAATTGTAACGGCAGAGGAGCATTATATTATGGGAGGTCTTGGCTCTGCGGTAGCAGAGGTTGTGTGTGTGGAAGCACCCTGTCCC
>JAZNVD010000030.1:0-3132 GCA_045592645.1 Candidatus Ornithomonoglobus sp.
AACAAAAATCTTGCAAAGAGATTCTATTCATCAGGACGACGCCGTTCATCAAATTCTTTAGGGCGTATATTCGGATCTCTTACTACAAGAAGAAAACCCAGACGAAGATTTTAATAATATAAAAATGCAGGTGAATATCACCTGCATTTTTAAACTATACAAATAATGCTATTGCAAAAAAGATACCAAGTACAATAACTGCAATATGAATCCAGAAAAGCTTTAAAATCGAGACATTATTCTCATTTTCTCTTGCTTGTTTCATAAGTTTTATTATAACCAAAGCTGCACCACAGACAACCATGGGGGCAATATACAGTAATATCAGCCACATTCCTCTTGAGGCTTCAATAACAAATCCAGAAATCAACGCAAGATAACCAAAACCTGAAAGCAATGCAAATCCAAGCTGTCCTCCTGTTGTATTCAGAAACGATAAAATCTTATTATTCAATTTTACTACCTCTTTTTTATCTTATGAAATTGACTTAAATGCGTTAGCCAACTCCAATGCTGACATCGCACAATCATAGCCCTTATTTCCTGCCTTTGTACCTGCACGTTCAATTGCCTGTTCAATTGTATCCGTAGTAATAACTCCGAACAATACGGGAATACCTGTTGACAGTGAAACCTGAGCTATACCCTTTGCGGCTTCATTACAAACCATTTCATAATGATATGTTGCACCTCTGATTACAGCACCAAGACATATAACGGCATCATATTTGCCACTTTCAGCAAGTTTTTTAGCCATTACAGGAATTTCAAAAGCACCGGGAACCCACGCAAGAGTAATATCATCGTCAGCTACCCCGTGTCTCTTAAGGCAATCTTCTGCACCACCAATAAGCTTTGTAGTTATAAACTCATTAAATCTTGATGCAACAAGTGCAATTTTCAAACCTTTTCCACAATAATTTCCTTCAAGTACATTCATTTCTTTGTCCTCCTTAATTAATAATTAAATAAATGTCCCATTCTCATTTGTTTTGTTTTTAAATAAAATTCATTTTCCTTTTTAGCAGGTATCTTTATTGGTACTCTTTCTGTAATTTCGATACCATACTCTGACAAGTCAGATATCTTATCGGGATTATTGGTCATAATCTTAAGCTTTTTAGCTCCTAAATCTCGCAGCATTTGTGCACCCTCACTATAATCCCTTAAGTCAGGTGCAAACCCAAGTTCAATATTTGCATCAACTGTATCCAGTCCATTTTCCTGTAGTGCATAGGCTTTTATTTTATTCAACAGCCCAATGCCTCTACCCTCCTGACGAAGATAGATAATGATACCATTTCCTTCCTTTTCTATGGCTTTCATTGCTTCTGCAAGTTGTTCACCGCAGTCACATCTGCAAGAACCAAAAACATCTCCCGTCATACATTCAGAATGAACGCGGCATAAAACGGGCTCATTTTCTTTTATATCGCCTTTTACAAGTGCAACGTGACTTTTACCGGTTATGTTGTTTCGATAGCCATAAATGTCAAATTCGCCGAATTTTGTAGGAAGCTTTGCTTTGGCTTCTCTTATCATCATAATGTCATGCTGTCTTCTGTAGGATTGCAAATCACGGATTGATATAAATGTTAAGTTGTGCTTTTGGGCAAACTCTGTAAGAGCCTCTCCCCTCATCATTGTTCCGTCGTCTGCCATTATTTCACAACACAGACCAACCTGCTTTAAATTCGCTAGTCTGCATAAATCAACAGTGGCTTCAGTATGTCCATTCCTTTCAAGGACACCTCCCTGTTTTGCCTCAAGGGGAAACATATGTCCCGGACGTCTGAAATCAGCAGGACGAGCATTACTATCAACAGTCATCCTTGCAGTTAATCCACGTTCCTCGGCACTTATACCGGTTGTAGTATTAATATGATCAATGGACTCTGTAAAAGCAGTTTCGTGATTATCAGTATTGTTTGCAACCATTGGTCTTAAACCAAGCTTTTCAATATATTCACGACTCATTGGCATACATATAAGTCCCTTTGCAAGACTTGCCATCATATTAACATTTTCTGTTGTTGCAAACTCTGCCGCACAAATGAGATCACCTTCATTTTCACGGTCCTCATCATCTGTACAAAGTATGATCTTTCCATTTCTTAAATCTTCCAATGCCTGTTCAATAGAGTCAAATTTCATCTATCATACCTCCTTAAAACCCATTTTCTTTAAGAAAATCCATTGTAATCCCCTTTTCACTTTTTGAAAGGAACTTTTCAATATATTTCCCTACAATATCACACTCAATATTAATCTTATCACCTGTGTTCTTATCAAGTAAAGTTGTTTCCTTAGCAGTGTGAGGAATTATACTTACAGTAAATCTGTCATGTTTAGCATCTGCTACAGTAAGACTAATTCCGTCCAACGTAACAGAGCCCTTGAAAATAATGTATTTCATAATATTACTGTCGGCAGAAATTGTTACTAAAACCGCATTATCTTCGGTTATCTTATTAATAACAGTGCCAACGCCGTCAATATGACCAGACACAATGTGACCACCAAACCTGCCGTTTAGTTGCATTGCTCTTTCAAGATTTACTGCACTGCCCTTTTTAAGTGTTGCCATTGCAGTACGTCGCATAGTTTCTGCCATAACATCTGCTTCAAAAGTATTAGACAGCAGCTTTGTAACAGTAAGACAAACACCGTTTACTGCAACACTGTCACCCAGCTTTAAATCATCAAATATAACATTTCCGGAGATAGTCAGTCTGCAGGACTTTGCACCTGGTGTTATATTTTCTATCTTGCCTTTTTCCTCTATAATACCGGTAAACATTCAATTACCTCGCTTTTTTATATGTTATATGAATATCGTCACCCAAAAGTTCAACCTTTGGTGCATTGAATATAACTGCATCATCCATAGATGAAATCCCCTCTCCTCCAACAGCTGACTTTGCATCTGTGCCGCCTATAAGCTTTGGTGCAATATATAAGTGCAACTCATTAACAAGGTTTTCTTTTAAAACTGACCAATGGAGGGTCGCACCCCCCTCAATAAGAACACTATCAATCTTCCTTTTACCAAGCTCTTCCATTAATTCTTTAATATTTACCCTGCTTCCATTTGTTTTTATTACTTCTACACCATAAGACTTCAGAATATCA
>JAZNVD010000031.1:0-3971 GCA_045592645.1 Candidatus Ornithomonoglobus sp.
TAATTGTAAACATTCTATCCCTGCTTTTCTGGTCGGTAAGCTGTTGTATGGTTCGTAAAATCTCTGCAGACTACGACCCTATTCAACTGACACTGTACGCTATGGCAATTGCACTTATATTTGCAATTCCTGCGGGGATTATTAATGTTATAATCGTCCCTGCAACATTATCGTTAAAGGGCGTGCTTGCACTTTTATATATTGCCCTTGTGTGCACGGCATTATCCCACGTGTGCTGGAACAGAAGTCTTAAAATTTTAAATGCAACCACCTGTTCATTATTCTACCCCATTCAACCTCTTACATCAGCAGTTCTTGCCATTGTAGTGTTGGGTGAGGTTATAACAAAATCGTTTATTGTTGGTGCAATTATAATATCAATAGGAATTATAATGGCGGTTATGGGAAACAAGGAGGTATAAATGGAAGAGAGAATAAAATACCTGAAGCTTCTTAAGGAAAGCTATCCTACAATTCAGTCTGCCTGTGCAAAGATAATTGCACTGGAATCAAAGCAGAAGCTTCCCAAGCTTACGGAGCACTTTTTAAGTGACATCCACGGTGAATATGAGCCGTTTTTACATATGCTCAAAAACGCATCAGGGGTTATAAGGGATAAAATTGACAATGTGTTTTCACGGACTCTTTCGGAGGAGGATAAAAACACCCTTGCAACCCTTATTTATTACCCCAAAGAGAAGCTGGAAATTTTAAAGACCCAAATCGATAATATGGACGAGTGGTACAGAGTTACGCTGTACCGTCTTATTAAGGTGTGCCGTCTTGTTGCGTCCAAGTACACCCGTGACCATATAAACAAAATGCTTCCCGAAAACTTCGGTGCTATTATTGACGAAATTCTCTTTGCAGACACAGATGCGTATTTTGACAAAACAGAGTACTACGTAAACTGTATCTCCTCCATAATTGAGCTTGGTCAGTCGGAGGAATTCATTATTGATATTTCAAAGCTTATCCAGACTCTTGCAATCGGCAGACTGCATATTATCGGTGACATCTTTGACCGTGGTCCACGTGCGGATATTATTCTTGATAAGCTTACAAACTACCACAGCGTGGACATCCAGTGGGGCAATCACGATGCACAGTGGATGGGTGCTGCATCAGGCTCTTATGCCTGCATTGCCAATGTAATTGCAATATCTACCAAGTACTGTAATTTTGACTGTATCGAGGAGGGCTACGGCATTAACCTCCGTCCACTGACAGTGTTTGCACTTGAAACCTATGCCGATGACCCGTGTGAATGTTTTATTCCCCGAAATCCCAACGCCGTTACAATTTCAACTCACGACGAGGCGTTCTGGGCAAAGCTTCACAAGGCAATTTCCATTATCCGTTTCAAAGTTGAGGGACAGATTATCAAAAACCACCCTGAATTTGAAATGGAAAATCACCTTATGCTACATAAGGTGGACTATAATAAGGGCACAATAACCATTGACGGGGTTACATATCCCCTTAAGGATACTAACTTCCCCACCATTGACCCCACCGACCCGTATAAGCTGACGGAGGACGAGGAGGAGCTTATGAAATCCTTACGTTCGTCATTCCTTCACTCGGAAAAATTGCAGAAACACGTTAAATTCTTATATAACAAAGGCAGTATGTATCTGGTATTCAATAATAATCTTTTATACCACGGCTGCATACCAATGACCGAAAATGGTGATTTTGCTGCATATACAATTAACGGTAAGAATGTTTCGGGCAAAGAACTTTTAGACCATGCAGATATGGTCGCACGAATGGGCTTTTTCGGCAAACCCGGTTCACCTGAAAAACAGTATGGCGAGGACTTTTTGTGGTATCTGTGGTGCGGTGTCGGTTCACCTCTCTACGGCAAAAACAAAATGACATCTTTTGAACGATACTTTATTGAAAACAAGGATGCGTGGGAGGAAATTAAAGACCCTTACTATGACCACATTGCAAAAGCCGATACCTGCAGAAAAATTCTCACGGAGTTTGGTATTGACCCTGAATCATACTGTCATATTATTAACGGACACGTACCCGTTAAAATCAAAAAGGGCGAAAGTCCCGTTAAGGCAAAAGGAAAACTCCTTATAATAGACGGCGGTCTGTCACGGGCATACCAGAGCAAGACAGGTATCGCAGGCTATACTCTGATTTTCAACTCCTACGGGCTTTTGCTTTCAACTCACGAGCCCTTTGAGTCCATTAAAGACGCTATAAACAACGATTTTGATATGCACTCAAATCTTGAGGAGATTGACTTTTCACCCCAAAGACTCCTTGTGGAGGACACAGACCTTGGCAAGACCACACAAATTAAAATCAATGACCTGCGTGACCTTGTTGAGGCAATGAGAAAGGGTGTTGTGAAATGATATACGAGTTAGAGCCGTTAGAGATAAATCTGCCTGCACCGTCAGGCACATATAACGTGACGGTCAGTATAAAGGCACATTGCGAAACGGTGTTTTCGCTTCACGAAGCAACGGAGGGGGTTATCACAGAAGACTGCGAAATTTATGAAAACGAAACCCGTGACATAACCTTTAATGTCACGGCAGAGGACATAATTTCAATTAAAATCTACTGTGACGGCAGACTAACTGCCACGGCAATGGCAGAATATGTAAACTAATAAAGGGTGTTGTTTTAAACAACACCCTTTTTTTAATTGATTTCTTCAATCTTAATTATGTTTGAATTTCCCGACTTGCCGTTAATCTGACCGCCTGTGAGAACAACACTGTCACCCTTCTGCAAATTAAAAACTTCCTTTGCACGTCTTAAAGCGTTATAGAACATAACCTCAACAGATGAGAATTCCTCACATATTACAGGGGTAACGCCCCAGCTTAAATTAAGCTTACGCCAAACCTTTTCGTCAGTTGTTGTTCCAAGGATATCCACGGGGCAACGGAAACGGCTGACCATTCTTGCAGTTCGTCCGCTTAACGAATTTACTACAATTCCTTTAGCGTTCAGGTCAATTGCCATAGAACAGGCAGAGTGCGACAAAGCATCAAGATTGCTCTGTATCTTAAACTCTGCAGACTTAAATCTCTTTTTGTAGTTTATCTTTGTTTCAGTAAATTCTGCAATCTCAACCATATTCTTAACCGCCTGAACGGGGTACTTACCCGTTGCAGTTTCACCTGAAAGCATAATCGCCGAGCTTCCGTCGTAAACGGCGTTGGCAACGTCAGAAAGCTCTGCACGTGTCGGTCTGGGATTGTGTATCATAGACTCAAGCATTTCCGTTGCGGTAATAACACGTGTGCCGAGCATACGGCACTTGTTTATAAGATATTTTTGTATTGCAGGAACTTCAATAAAGGGAATTTCAACACCTAAATCGCCACGGGCAATCATAATACCGTTGGCAATCTCGCAAATCTCTTCAATATTATCGACACCTGAACGGTTCTCAATCTTGGCAATAATATCAATTTCCTTACCGCCGTTATTATCAAGAAAATCACGGATATCCTTAACGTCCTGCTTTCCTGATACAAACGACGCCGCCACAAAATCCACATCGTTCTTAATACCGAAAAGCAAGTCCTCTTTATCCTGCTCACTCAGAAAATCGTGTTTCATAACGATACCGGGAAAATTCATACTCTTTCTGTCAGAAAGCTCACCGCCGATAACAACCTGACAGATAGCGTCATTACCCTTTATCTCTTTAACTTCAAATATAACAAGACCGTTGTTTACAGTAACCGTGTCACCAACTGATAAGTCCTCTGTAAGGTGCTCGTAATTAACCCCTACCCTTTCATTATTTCCAACAATATCATCAGTGGTAAAGATAAATGTATCCCCGTCATTAACGGTTACTTTCTTATTCTCGAAGGTCTTTATCCTGTACTCAGGACCTTTTGTGTCCAACATAATAGCAATGGGCAAATCAAGCTTCTCCCGCACTTTTTTTATTAAATCAAACTTCCTCTGATGCTCCTCGTGAG
>JAZNVD010000032.1:0-3059 GCA_045592645.1 Candidatus Ornithomonoglobus sp.
AAACCACCCAAACGGGTGGTTTTTTATGTTTACTTCATATTCAAGATTGCCCCACGTATGCCTGATGAGCTTACGGCTACAGGGTAGTTTATGAATATAATATCATCTACGCCCTGTGCGTTACAGAATGATTTTAGATTAAAATGATTATAGTTTCCGCCAAAGCCGTTGAACTTTCTCGGGTCTACTACGCATACCTTTTTGTAGTTGTGCATTGCCCACGTTGCAAAGGCATTACCGAAGGATTCCTTGATTATCAGTACCGTTTCATCACTTGGTGCATCTGTGTGGAATATGGTTACAGGTCCGTCTCCGCCAATAAAGCAGGAATATGAATTATTGGCAGTATTAACCGCATTTACCGTGTATGATTTCCTCTGTGCAAGTCCGTCTGAATACACCGTTCCCACGGTTGCGTATTTAGGTATAAATCTCTTCAGAAGCTGTGGATTTGACTTTACAATATTTCCTGCAACAGTGCCCTTTGCAAAGTTTGCAAAAGAGCCGACCATATTGTATGAGGGGATGTTTGTAAATGTACTTAAATCATCAATACTACCGCCCTTTTCCTCAATAAACGCACTGTAGGCATAGTATGCACCACGCTGTGTCCAGTGGTGGTCTGTTCCAAAATAAAGCTTCTCCCCTGCGTGCTCTTTTAATATATCATACACGTTTATGGGAGTTACCTTATCACTTAAATTTGAATAAACTGTCTGTATGCTCTTAAGCTGATTGGGATACATTGTAAGAGGTGCGTAAAACTCCGCAGATGTAGGCACTACAATATTATAAACATTACACTGTGGCACAGTTTCTGCCAGTGCATTTATAACCCCTGCATAGTTTCTGGAATCCGTCTCTGATGCCGATACAAGCTCCATCGCAAAGGTCCCCACAACAGTAACGCCACCGCCACGGGTTACGTTGCCTGATAATCTGTAGGCATCAGTGCGTGTTGAATCCATAATGGAATCACGACCTCCAAAACCGCGGATGTCACCGTACGGTGTAATATCAAAGCCTGTAATATCACGGAATACCTCATCACTTATGTACGCAATATTATTCTTTATAATGGGTGTGTAAGAATAATCCTTAACCACACCATCGGTTTCAATTCTTCCCTCGGAAAGGGAAATGTATGTGTACTTGCCGTTAATGTAGCAAACGGACGCACCACGGTCAGAGTCCCAACCCATGGAATAACCAAGCTCTGTCATTATACTGTCCAACGGAATAAATACTTTACCTTCTCTCATATAAGGCTCACTTGCAAGTGTTACACCTCTGCCGTTAACATAAGCATTTTTGCTTTTGCCAATTACGGTAATACTCTTATACTCAGGCAAATCTCCGCCATTTATAAGGGCTTCCCCCATGATGTTGAAAACAAGTTCATCACTGATATAAAGTCTGCCGTCTTTAATCAATGCAGGTGAATTAAACCACAGCATTTCCCCATTAACCTCAACCTCGTTACGGTCAGGAAAAATATAATATATTTTCTCTCCTGCAATACAAATTTCTGCACCACGGCTTGTATCCCAGCCAAGCCCAAATCCAAGCACAGATGCTATATCCTCTATGGGGACATATAAATATTCCTTATCCGTTACATAGAAAAAAGCGTCCGATGAAAGGACAGTTTCCTGTCCCTCACCAAACGCTATTGTGCCTTTGTTTACCGTTATATTCCCTTGTGAGAATACCACGGGAGCTATAGTTGTCATTAAAGCAACAGTAAGGATTAGTGAAAGTATTTTTTTCATCTTTAGTTCCTTTTTTATCAATATACAAACTCGAATTCAATGTCTCCGATTTGTACCATCTGACCTTCTTCTATACCCATTTCAACAAGCTCTTCAATAACACCGCGGTTAATCAGCTGACGCTGGAAATAACCCAGACTCTCATTATCGTCAAAGGTAACACTGTTACCTATTGCCTCAATCCATGAGCCTGTAATAACATAAGTGTCACCCTCACGGTGTATTTCAAAGCCCTTGCCACTCTTATCAACAAATCTCTCTGCCTCTAAATCAACCTGGGGTTCAAATATAATAATAGGCGGAAGCTTCTGCAGTTCGCCGTAAGTGTATAGCATAAGCTCATCCACTCCGCTTCCCGTTGCCGCTGAAATCTCAAACACCTTGTGTCCACGGTGTTCCATCTCCGCAACAAATGCCTTATATTTGTCCTCATTCTGAATAATATCACACTTGTTTGCAACCACAATCTGCGGTCTTTCCTCAAGTGCCATATCATAGGCCGAAAGCTCTTCGTTTATTATATCAAAGTCCTCTATGGGGTCTCTACCCTCGATACCTGAAACGTCAACTACGTGAATTAAAACACGGGTACGTTCAATATGTCGCAAAAACTCGTGTCCTAAACCGACACCCTCGCTTGCACCCTCAATAATACCGCGAATGTCTGCCATAACAAAACTACGGCTGTCCCCTAAATCAACCACGCCAAGGTTCGGCTCAAGTGTTGTGAAATGGTAGTTTGCAATCTTGGGTTGTGCCTTGGTTGTCATTGAAAGCAAGGTTGACTTACCAACATTAGGAAAGCCCACCAGACCAACATCTGCCAACAATTTCAATTCAAGAATAACCTCACGTTCCTCGCCCGGCTGACCGTTCTTTGCAAAGTTAGGTGCCTGACGGATTGCCGTTGCAAAGTGTGAGTTACCCCAGCCGCCATTACCGCCTTTTGCAACAATAACGTCATTATCAGGGTCTGACAAGTCCGCAATAATCAGATTTGACTCCGCATCACGTACTACCGTACCCTGGGGAACATTAATAATAATATCCTCTCCTGCCTTGCCCTTCTTACGCTGACCAGCACCGTCCATGCCTGTTTTTGCTGCATACTTGCGTTTATATTTAAAATCCATAAGGGTAGTCATTCCCGTATCAACGTGGAATATTACATTTCCGCCGTTACCGCCGTCACCGCCGTCGGGACCGCCTGCGGGAACGTATTTCTCACGACGCCAGGATATTGCACCATTACCGCCGTTGCCTGCCTTTATGAATATTTTAGCCTTA
>JAZNVD010000033.1:0-7276 GCA_045592645.1 Candidatus Ornithomonoglobus sp.
CAGGCAAACATAAATGTTGAAATAGTTTTACCCGAGCCTGTAATTACCGAGTATGTTCTTGAAGACGGTGAGTTATTCTACCCTATATATGAAGACACGGATATGGGACTGCTGTATTTTTATGATGAAGAAATTATAGAAGTTCCTACTGTTACATATGATGGCAGAACTATCACAACAAAAAAGAAAAAAATTACAGAGAAGCAAGTTAAAAACGTTGCATATTATGAGGATCTTGCACGACAGCAAGCTCGTGTTGAATGCTACGTTGGATCCCCTACCCTTACCATAACATCCGAAACTGCTTCATATACGTATGAAGGTTCAACACCATCAATATACAGTGCAACAATTGGAGACACAATTGTTGCAGAAGCAGAAAAATATATTGGGGTTCCTTATGTCTGGGGTGGAACAACGCCCAACGGTTTCGACTGCTCCGGCCTTGTCCAGTATGTATACAAATCCCTTGGCATTAACCTGCCACGTGTATCACAGGCACAATATCTTTACGGAGCACATCTTACACGTTATGAACTGATGCCCGGTGATCTTGTGTTCTTTGAGAAAAACGGAGATGTTCACCACGTAGGAATTTATGTTGGTGACGGCATGATGCTTCACGCGCCCTATACAGGTGCCGTTGTAAGCTATCAGTCAATTGACAGCGGTCACTACAAAGATCAATTCTGCGGTGGCAGACGAGCATATTAAGGAGGCATTAAATGTCAACACCTACAATTAAAGCAACTGTCAAGCCTTCAAGCAAGGGTAAAACCATAGTAGCTATTGCACTTTACGCATTACTTACACTGTTTTCCGTTGCAATGGCAATTTTCGATTTTGTGTCAGGACAAATATTGTTTGCAATTCTATTCGTAATGTCAGCAACAATTTTTGTTATTCTCCTTTTGATAAAAGGCAACACTGCGTTTGGCACAAGCATAACTTTAAACGAAGGCGAGCTATTACTAAAATGCTGGGCAAATGACTTTCTGCCCTATGACGTAAACGCTGGTATATTATCCGATATGAAGCCTGCGAAAACAAAGGTTACCGCTGTTTCTGCAGAGGACATTACAATGGCTCTTGTGGGCACCAAAGACTTTATCAAGAGAAATGCTACAGAAGCAGGTAAACGCTTTATGAAAGCAATATTCCCCTATGAGCATTCTTCAAAGAAATCCAAGAGAAATATGATTACAGGGCTTGATTTGCTTTATGTTGAAACTGTGGACGATTGTGCATTTATGTGCGTCCACGATTACGACCCCGAGGATGTAACGGCAATACTTAAGGGGCTGTACGACATAAACCCCACAATAACCATTAAGGTAAACAGTCGCGAATATAAGCGACATATTATGAAATTACAAAAGGCAGAGGATTAAATCCTCTGCCCTTTCTTTTTATTTCTTCATTGCTATAAGCTCTTTTCTTCTATCTGCTACCTGATTCAGATAATGGTCCTTGCCCTTGGGATAGTTCTCTATATCCCAAAGCGTTGCATATTCGTCTGCAATCTCATCTGCCATCTTAACAAGCTCATCTATTTTCTCGTTTGTTGCAGTCTGGCTTAAGCGAATCAGACAAAGCTCCGCGCTGAAAATAACCATATTACAGTTAACCAAAACCTGGCGTCTCCATCCATCGTCAATATCAAGTTCATTAAAACCATCCATCGCCTTTTTCATATATGCGATTATGTTCTCAAAATAGAACGCGTCTCCTGATTCTTTAATATCAAAGAATCTCGGGAACGCAGTTTCTGTAATGGGGAACCGGAAAATATATCCACACATTGTGCCATTATGTATTCGTTCAGGCTCAAGAAGGTAGAACTGTTGCATCTTATATAGCCAGTTTGAAACCTGTACACCATCGAACACCGCGTTATCAATGTATTGCATTGATTTGTGCACATAAGGATTCTTTGTTCGTCCGCCATCCTGCTCCTCGCCCACGTTCCATGCATACTGTGCACCAAGCGCTGTCGACAAAAGGCTCCATACAGGAAACTGTGTATGCGTATCGTGAGTACCCCAGTCTGTCAGAAGATATCCCTTAGCGTGACGACGTCTTCCTACCTCTCCACAATGCTGAATGTTAAATCTCGCAAGGTCAAATCTGCCCGTATAACTCATCCACGTGTTATTACCCGGACAAATATAATGCTCAACCCCATTCTGGTCAAGATCCCGCGATTGCTCATCCATCGATACATTCTGGTTAAGGTCATAACCCCAGTTAAGGGCAACCGCACCCTCAGGCACTCTTTTAAAAGATTCAGGGTAATTACAAACCATATCCGACCAGAACTGTACTTTCTTATTATATTTCGCACGAAGGTGGTCTGCAAGCTTATTAAGCCAGTCCATAAATACATTCTCACGGCCTATTTCGTTACAGATATCCTCAAGTGCAAACTTACCGAGTCCGCGTGCCTCGTCAAGACCTATATTTACATACTCCGAACGAAAATGCGGTAGCAATGACTCATATAAATTATCCATAAACTCAAAGGTCTCAGGAAGAAGCGGATTAATCGTTCCCGTGTTCTCTGTGCCGCCTGACACATCAAGATGCTTGAACTCGTCTTCTGCAAGCCATGTTGCCATATGTCCGAAACCATTCTGATTAGGAACAAGGTCAATAAATCTGTCTGCACAGTACTGGTCAAGCTCCTCAATGTCCTCAGGTGTCAGACAGTCAAAGTCTGCAGTATACTTAGGATATGCCTTATACTTAAATACGAAGCTCTCCATATAAAGCTGAAATTCATTGTATTTAAGGTCTGCAAGAACATCAATAAGTCTTTTTATATATCTAACCTTAGGCATACGTCCTCGGCTGATATCAAGCATATAACCTCTCTTCTTAAAATCAGGGGCATTTTTAATCTCACAATAAGGAATCTCATCTCCGTATTCTCTGAACATCTGCTTAAGAGTTGCAACCGCACAGAAAATACCGCTGTTCTCTCCATAGACAATCTTAATGCCGTCGGCATTGACAAAAATATCGTGCTTGTCTTCGCCATATGTATCATTTTTCTCAAGCATAACGTCTGCGTCACCCTGCTTGTACTTATTGTAAAGATACACTAAATCCTGTGTATTCTCACATTCTTTCATCTTATACTTACCATCATAGTAAGCTTCATATTTTGGTTGTGGGAATATCATATTGCTGCCTCCTTTTTTAATTATTATAATTATACCATTATCAGGAACAAAGTCAAGCACAAAAAACAAAAAAGCAAAGAATTACCAAAAATTCTCTGCTTTTTATCATTATTTCTTCATTGCAATCATTTCAGCTTTTCTTGCTTCTAACTGCTCAAGGAAGAACTCCTTGCCCTTGGGGAAGTTCAGTTCATCCCAGATAGCAATATACTCTGCGATGATATCATCTGTAAGCTTAACAAGCTCATCAAGTTTTTCATTGGTTGCAGTCTGGTGCATACGAATCATACACTGCTCTGCGCCAAGAATTACCATATATGCATTATTTAGTGCCTGACGCTTCCAGTTTTCATCAAAATCAACTTTTTTAATGCCCTCAATACATTTCTTCATATATGCAATTACGTTCTCAAAATAGAAATCATCGCCACATACCTTAAGGTCAAAGAAATGCTCAATTTCTGTTTCTGACATAGGCTTCTTGAATAAGAAGCAAGCCATTGTTGAAGAATGAAGTCTTTCGGGCTCAAGAAGATAATACTGCTGCATTCTGTACAACCAGTCAGATACCTTTGCACCGCCGAATACATTATCATCTACATACTTACCTGATGCTCTTATAAAGTCAGGCTTCAGCATACCGCCGTTCTGCTTAACGCCAACATTCCACGCATACTGTGCTGCCAGTGCTGCAGGAACAAGGCTCCAGATGGGATGGTGCATATGACCTTCACCACAACCCCAGTCTGTAAGAAGATAACCCTTTGCACCGTGACGCTTACCAACCTCGCCGCAAGTACGAAGGTTAAAGCTCATTACGTCAAATCTGCCTGTAAGGCTTATCCATGTACAGTTACCGGGACAAATATAATACTCTGCACCGCGTGACTCAAGAGCCATTGAACGTTCTTCAATCATAGCACTCTTGATAAGGTCATAACCCCAGTTAAGTGCAATTGCATCCTTGGGCATTCTCTTGTACGCATCAGGATACTCGTAAACCATATCTGCCCAGAACTGAACCTTCTTGCCATACTTTGTACGAAGATGGTCTGCAAGCTTGTTTAACCAGTCCATAAATACATTTTCAGGTCCTATTTCGTTACAGATAGCCTCAAGGTTATACTTACCAAGACCGCCTGCCTCGTCAAGACCGATGTTTACGTACTCTGAACGGAAGTGTGGAAGAAGTGATTCGTACAGATTATCCATAAGCTCGAATGACTCAGGCAATAATGGGTTAATTGTTGCAGTATTAACTTCACCGCCTGATACATCAAGATGCTTAAATTCCTCCTGATCAAGCCATGTCTTCATATGTCCAAAACCGTTCTGGTTGGGTACAAGGTCAATAAATCTGTCTGCACAGTACTGGTCAAGATACTCAACATCTTCGGGTGTAAGACAATCAAAATCTGCTGTGTACTTGGGATATGCCTTATACTTGAACACAAAGCTCTCCATATAAATCTGGAACTCGTTGTACTTAAGGTCTGCAAGGAAATCAATAAGCTTTGTCAAAAGCTCCACCTTGGGCATACGACAACGGCTTATGTCAAGCATATAGCCACGCTTTTCAAAATCGGGTTCATCCTTAATCTCACAGTACGGGATTTCAGCACCGTACTCCTTAAAAATCTGCTTAAGTGATGAAACTGCACGAAAAACGCCACTGGGCTTGCCATAGACAATCTTGATACCGTCGGCATTAACGTAGATGTCATGCTTGTCCTCACCATATGTAAGGTCAATCTCAAGCTTAACATCCTCGTTACCCTGCTTATACATATCGTATAATGTCATTAAATCCTGCGTATCTGCATACGCTTTCATATTATACTTACCGTCAAAGTAAGCTTCGTGTTTCGGTTGTGGGAATATCATACTATTTCCTCCTCAAATTATCATATTTCACCTCAATTATACCTTTTAATTTTTAAAAAAGCAATAACAATTTTTAAATAGAATGGATTTTATCAAAAAAAGCAGAGATTTTACAAATCTCTGCTTTTTTTATACAATACGAACCCCATATTTATCAAGCATAGCATTAACCTGAATAAGGAATCCCACAAACTGCGGACCTGCCATCAACTGTCCGAAGAAGGGCTTTCCATAATCAAAATCACCATTGATTACGTCCATCAGCTTCCCTCTCTCGCACAACGCAAGTATGGGTGAATTAGGATCTTCAACTATTTCTTTGAGTTTTGCCTTGACTTCTGCCTCATAAAAAGGATTATGGGTTTTCGGATACGGGCTTTTCTTTCTTAAACGGATGTTTTCAGGCAATATCCCATAGGCAGCCTCACGAAGAACGTTCTTTGAAACATTATCCCTGTTTTTCATTTCCCACGGAATATTCCATACATATTCAACAATTCTGTGGTCACAAAACGGCACTCTTACCTCAAGCCCCGACGCCATACTCATTCTGTCTTTTCTGTCAAGAAGGTTTGTCATAAACCATTTAAGATTAAGCCACGAAATCTCACGTCTGCGTGCCTCTTCAGGCGTATCATCTGCGAACACGGGAGTTTCCGCCACACTTTCCATATACCTTGTGTGTGCATAATCCTCAATATCAAGAGACTTTCTCACACTGTCTTTTAACACGCTGTTACGCATAGTAAAATCATAACACCACGGGAAAGATTCACGGGCAAAGGCATCCTTATCACGAAACCACGGGTATCCGCCGAATATTTCGTCAGAGCACTCACCCGACAAAACAACTGTATGGTGTTTTTTTACCTCACGGCAAAAGTATAAAAGTGACGAATCGCAATCTGCCATTCCAGGCAAATCTTTGGCATAAAGTGCATCATAAAGCAGAGGCACAAGCTTATCGTTGGGACATACAAGATATGTATGTTCTGTACCAAGTGCTTCTGATACTTTTGGCACCCATTCACTGTCCGGGTCAGGCTGGAACGCACTCTTCTTAAAATATTTATCATTACCTTCATAATCAAAAGAGTATGTCTGAAGCTTTCTTCCCTGACCTTTAAAGTGTTGCGACACAACAGCCGTTATAAAACTGGAATCAAGACCGCCTGAAAGAAACGTTGCAATGGGAACATCCGAAACCGTCTGTCGTTTTATTGCGTCCGTAACAAGCCATCTTACGTGGGCGACGGTGTCTTCATAGGACTCTCTGTGCTCCGCACTTTTCAGCTCCCAGTACGGTTTTTCACAAACTCTGCCTCTTGAAACCTTTATAAAATGCGCAGGACGTACCTCTTTTATTCCCTTGTACACTCCGCACCCTTCAGTTCTTGCAGGGGACATTCCAAATATTTCCCTTAATCCGTCAATGTCAAGTTGGGGGCTTATTCCCTCGTATTGGAACAAGCCTTTGATTTCGGACGAGAACACAAAATCTCCGCCCACCCTACTGTAAAACAAGGGTTTAACCCCAAACCTGTCACGGGCAAGGATAACCTCGCGACGCATTGAATCATATATGGCAAAAGCAAAAATCCCGTTAAGCTTTTTAAGGCACGCCGTGCCGTGATGAATATATGAATACAACAGTACTTCCGTGTCGGAATTTGTTTCAAACTGATAGCCATAGCTTTTAAGGTCCTCACGAAGCTCCTCTGCATTATAAAGTTCTCCGTTATAGACAATTATAAACTCATACCCCTCCGAAACCCTTTTCATCGGCTGATAACCGCCTTCAGGGTCAATTACTGCAAGACGGCGGTGGGCAAATACTGCCCTTTCCCCTATCCATTCCCCACGGTCATCGGGTCCCCTCGGCGTAAGAGTATCACTCATCCGTCTTACCTTTGCTCTGTGTTTTTCTCCTTCTTTTACAAAATTTCTTTCAAAATTAATATAACCGCAAATTCCGCACATTAAAAATCACTCCCTTATGAATATATTATTCACAAGAGAGTGTTTTTGTTACACATATTTACGCATTTCCTTAAGTGCCGATTTTTCAAGTCGGGAAACCTGTGCCTGGGATATACCTATCTCCTCCGCAACCTCCATCTGTGTTTTTCCACAGAAAAACCGTAAATTAAGTATATGCTTTTCTCTGTCGTCAAGATGCTTCATTGCTTCATTCAATGCAATGGACT